>CANPCK010000001.1 GCA_947572545.1 uncultured Clostridium sp.
TTAGAGAAACGGAGGTAACAAATATGGGAATGGCTGAAAAGATTAGAATAGCATTGATAAAAAGAAACAATATGTCAGAAGCGGAACTTGCAAGAAAATTGGATACAACACCACAAAATTTTAATAGTAAAATGAAACGTGATAATTTTACCGAAAAAGAACTTGTTAAGATTGCAAATGCTCTTAATTGTGATTTTAAAGGCGAATTTGTAGATAAAGAATCAGGCGAAACATTATAAATATTCTTGAAAAATGCTATTGTAATATATAGCATTTTTCAATTTGTGTTTTGCTTATAAAATAATAACATAGCAAAAATGATTGATATAATTAATATTTACGTATTCTTACACATATACATATATTATAAATATAATACTAAATATTTATGTATAAAATAAGTCTTTTTGCTTGTTTTACTTTTAAACATTACTTGTATAATTATTGAACAATTAAAAGTCAAATTTTAATTTTACTTGTTTAATTTTTATACAAGCATAAAATAATAATTTTGTTTACCGATTCAACATTAGCACATATTTTTTTAATAAATACAATAACAGTTACTTGTTCAATTTTTAGAAACATATAATATATATTATTTCATACATACTATAAAGCACATCTAAAAATATAAGAACCTCACCCACCTGCACAATCAAAGATTGTGGGTGGGTACCCGAGAACCTTGTTGTTTCACAATAAAGATTATTAGTTATTGTTTTTATTCCATTTGTGCCAGTTATCACAAAACTTATATTCATTTGGTTTATGATTAAATTTGCCACTTGATATTATTTCAATAAATCCATGCCCAACTAACTCCTTAATGGCAGTTTGAAAAGTGGCTTTTGAGCATATATTTTTATAAATTCTATAAGGGTACTCTGTAATAAAATTACCTTTTGCATATAATACCATACCTATGTAAATGTCTTTAGATATAGGCTTTAAATCTCTATAAGCATTGCTATTATATAGTGTGCTATAAATCATAACAAATGAATTATCTCCAATTTCGCCTTTCCATGATTGCTTGTTTGTCCTTTTTGTATTTTCTTGTTTCTTTAATTTTGCAATGTCCTTTTCCAATTTTTCCTTTTCTGCTTGTTTTTCTGCAATTATTTGTTTATTACTTCTTTTATTTTTATTCATGTCATCAAATTAAACACCTCTTTTCATTATTTCTTAAAATTAATATATTAGATATATACTTTTATATGTTTTAATAATTTTGTCTTAAAATAAGCAATGTGTTTGTTCTATGGAATTAAAAAATAGGTTTTAAACACTTTCTTTAATTTTTCCTTTTGCTTGTCCTATAATATTTGTTTTAGATAAAATTTGCCTTACTTTTTCTTTATCTTCAAAATTAGCTTTCCATATTGCACCTACTAATTTTTCATTTACATACTGTTTTGTGTTAGGTTCTCCCAGTTTTTTTAATAATCTGTCATAAGTAGCCTTTTTATTAGTTTCAACAATAACTTGTCCTGAATAAAAATCAGCCCATATATGTGTTTCCGCTTCTTCATAGGAAGTAGGACAAAATTTTTCTTTTCTCAATTTTACACCTTCTTTCGTTTTAGATTTCTCATAATCAATTTTATTGCGACTTTAAATTTTTTGTTTCTTGTTCTTGAATCCATTTATCAATACTACTTTTACTAAAATTAAGTTTGCTCCCGTATTCTCCATACAGGAATTTGTCCGTTTCTTACTAATTTACGAATACTTGATACATTACAACCTAGATATTTTGCTACTTCTGGAACAGTCCATATAATATTTTCTTTTTCCATAATGTCAGCCTCCTTTCATAAATTGTTATATACGAATTATCACAAAACTATTACATTTAATTTAATTAGTTTTGTAATATGCTATATTATACGTTTAAAAAAATAAAAATTTTTGATTTTTACTTTTATATTACTTTTGTCTTACTTTTCTTTTACATTTCTTTTACTTTCAAATGAAAAAACAGCCCTTAAACGTTTATATATTAAGCATTTAAAGACTTTTTATTTATAACACCGTTTCTATTAGTACATTGCTAATAGGTTTTATATAAAATACAAAAATAGAATATTGTAAAAATAACCCACTTTTTGAAACAGAAGCGGTTGTAAGAATATCAAGAATTTTTTTAATGGAATTGAAAATTAATTTTAATGGAGTTTTAATGGAGTAAGCCAAAATATTCTGTGATAATTTATGATATTTTAAGATAGACAAAAAAATAAATACTACCTTTGAAATATAGTATTTACAACACTTTGAAATAAATTAAGATATTGTATGATAATCTACAATATCTTAAAAAATTATAAAATTTGGTGCAGATGATCGGAATCGAACCGATACGGGAGTTTAAGTCCCGCAGGATTTTAAGTCCTGTGCGTCTGCCAGTTTCGCCACATCTGCATATATTTAACTGACAACGATTATTATACTATATTTTATTTTAAAATGTCAACACTTTATTAAAAAATAAAAAAAATTTTTTATATATGGACTATTTATAACTTATATGGTAGCATAATAATAAATTTAAGTTAAAAAAATAATATAGGAGAGAGAAATATGGAAAGAAAACAAGGAATAGAATTATTATTAAAATATAATGAAGAGGAATTTCATATAAGGCATGCACTTACTGTTGAAAGTGTAATGCGATATTTTGCTAAAGAGAGTGGAGAAGACGAGGAATTTTGGGGATTAGTTCGGATTATTACATGATGTAGATTTTGAAAAATATCCAGAAGAACATTGTAAAAAAGCTCCAGAGCTATTAAATGAAATAAACGCAAGTGAAGAATTGATACATGCAGTATGTAGCCATGGATATGGAAAATGTTCAGAAGTTAAACCAGAAAAACAAATGGAAAAAATATTATTTGCAGTAGATGAACTAACAGGCTTAATATGGGCAGCAGCAAAAATGAGACCTTCAAAAAGTACTAAAGATATGGAAGTTTCGAGCTTGAAAAAGAAATTTAAAGACAAAAAATTTGCTGCAGGATGCTCAAGAGAAACAATACAAGAAGGAGCAGAAAAATTAGAATGGAGCATAGAAGAATTATTTGAAAAAACTATTTTAGCAATGAGAGAAAGTGAAGACAATATCGAAGAAGAAATGAAATATATAATTAAAAATTAAGAAAAGGAAAATATATGGAAAATTGTTTATTTTGTAAATGGAAAAAAGAAAAGATAATACTAGAAAATGAATATGCTTTTACAATTTTTGATGAGTTCCCAGTAAATGAAGGACATATGCTTTTTATTACAAAAAGACATGTAAAAGATTTTTTCGAAACAACATTAGAAGAAAAAAATGCGATAATTGAATTGATAGAAAAAGCAAAAGAAATGTTAGATAATAAGTACAACCCTGATGGATATAATATAGGCATGAATTGTGGAGAAGCAGCAGGACAAAGTGTAATGCATGTACATGTACATTTGATACCAAGATATAATGGAGATGTTAAAAATCCTAGAGGAGGAGTAAGGGGGATAATACCAGAGAAACAAAATTATTGTTAAATTATACACATTGACATTTAATAGATTTATAAAATATATAAATTAAAGGTGGAATTTTTGAAAAAAACCGGTGGTGATAACTTTAATAACAATAGCAATAGTAGGTGGAACGATTATTTTTACTTTAGCTAGACAAAAAACAGCTATTGAATTTTGTAATAAAATTCAGGAAAAATGCTATGTAATACAGGATGTAAAGGAAGAATTGACAATGTGTATCTGCAAATGCTGAAAATACATATAAAATAGAGGATTATTAATTTGAAGACGAATCCTATTCAAAAGATTTTTACAATAACAATATAATGTATATGGTAGTATCTAGAATAGGCAATACAATTATATTTGCTAAGGTAAATGATACTTATAGAGATAATGTGAAACTTATTTTAAAAGAATTAGGATATTAATTAGTATAATACACCTTAAATCTTAAGAAGTTTAATATTTGAAGGTGTATTTTTGTCATAACAAATACTTGCAAAATCTAGTAAAACATGATAAACTTGTCCTATATATTAATTAGAAAAGGGGAAACATTATGATAGATATAAAACTTATAAGAGAAAATCCAGAACTAGTAAAAGAAAACATCAAGAAAAAATTTCAAGAACACAAATTAGAACTAGTTGATAAAGTGCTTGAATTAGACAAAAAGAGTAGAGAAACATCATTAAAAGGTGACACATTAAGAATGAACAGAAATAAACTAAGTGAGCAAATAGGTTCACTTATGCGTGTAGGGCAAAAAGAAGAAGCAGAAAAAATAAAACAAGAAGTTGTATCTATAAATGAAGAACTTTCTAACAACGAGAAATTAGAAGAAGAATATAAAAATGAAATAAAAGAAATAATGATGAAGATACCAAATATAATGCATGAATCAGTACCAACAGGAAAAGACGATAGTGAAAACGTAGAAGTGCAAAAGTATGGTGAGCCAGTAGTTCCAGAATATGAAATTCCATATCATACAGAAATAATGGAAAGTTTATCAGGAATAGATTTAGACTCAGCAAGAGAAGTTGCAGGAAATGGGTTTTATTATTTAACAGGCGATATAGCAAGACTACATTCAGCACTTATAAGCTATGCAAGAGACTTTATGATAAACAAAGGATTTACTTATGCAATACCACCATTTATGATCAGAAGTGATGTAGTAACAGGAGTTATGAGCTTTGAAGAAATGGATGCAATGATGTATAAAATTGAAGGAGAAGACTTATATCTAATAGGAACAAGTGAACATTCCATGATAGGAAAATTTAAAGGTAAGATATTAGAAAGTGAAAAATTACCATATACAATGACATCATATTCTCCATGCTTTAGAAAAGAAAAGGGAGCACATGGTATAGAAGAAAGAGGAGTATATAGAATACATCAATTTGAAAAACAAGAAATGATAGTAATATGTGAGCCAGAAGAAAGCTATGAATGGTATGATAAAATGTGGTCATATACAGTAGAAATATTTAGAAGCTTAGATATACCAGTACGTACACTAGAATGTTGTTCAGGAGACTTAGCAGATTTAAAAGCAAAAAGTGTAGATGTAGAAGCTTGGAGTCCTAGACAACAAAAATATTTTGAAGTTGGTAGCTGTTCTAATCTAACAGATGCACAAAGCAGGAGACTAGGAATTAGAGTAAGGAAAAAAGGAGAAAAACAAACCTATTTTGCACATACACTAAATAATACTGTAATTGCTCCTCCACGTATGCTAATTGCTTTCTTAGAAAATAATTATAATCAAGATGGAAGCATTAATATACCAGAAGTTTTAAGACCATATATGGGAAACAAATCAAAAATTGAAAAATAATCATTATATTGCAAAGTGGATTGTATACTGAAGCTGTTTTGAGTTTACTTGCTACAGTATTAGCAAATGCCTAGCATGGAATGCTTTTTTTCAATTTATAAAACAAGGAAAGAATTAAAAATGATAATAAAAAATCCAAAATTTGAAATATCAGCAGTAAGTAAGAAACAATATCCAACAAAAAATTTACCTGAAATAGTACTTGCAGGTAAATCTAATGTTCGGAAAATCTTCATTTATAAATACACTAATAAATAGAAAAAAGTTAGCTAGAACAAGTAGTGAACCACGGAAAAACAAGACAAATAAATTTCTATAATATGGATGAAAAATTTTATTTTGTAGATTTACCACGGATATGGATATAGCAAAATGTCAAAAGTAGAACAAGAAAAAGTACGGAAAATTTATAGAAGAATATCTATTTTCTAGAGACAATATAAGTTTAATCATATTAATATTAGATATAAGACATAAGCCAACAGAGAATGATAAACTTATGTATGAGTATATTAAAAGTACAAACAAACCATATTTAATAATAGCTAATAAAGCAGATAAAATTGCAGTAACAAAGGTTGATGAAGCAATAGAAGAAATAAGAAATTTATTAGATATAGAACAAGAATTAATACTTCCGTTTTCTTCAGAAAGAAAGATATATATAGAAGATACTTGGAATAGAATAAATAAATGGAGTGAGATTTAAGTGAAATTAGATGCAGATAGCGAAACATTGGCTGAAAATAAAATACTAATCTTATATTTGTTATCAGTAATAAACAAGCCTATAAACAATGATGGACTGTATAGACTTGTTTTATCAATTCAAGATATGAATTATTTCTATTTCCAACAATTTTTGCTAGATTTAGAAAGTAACAAATATATAGTAAGTTATAAGAATGAAACAGAAGAAGTATATGAACTAACAGAAAGTGGAAAAAATACTTTAGATTTAACAATAGATGTACTACCAGGAATTATAAAATTAAAAGTGGACGAAACTATAAAAGGAGAATTTAAAGAAATACAAAATGAAAATGCAATAAGGGCTGAATTTATACCACTTAGTGAAAAAGAATTTATAGTGAAATGTAAGATAATAGAAAATAATATTGTAACATTTGAAATACAAGCATTTGCAACATCAAGAGAACAAGCAATAAAGATTGTACAAAATTGGGAAAAAAATTCATGGAGTATATACCCAAATGTATTAAGAATGTTAAATGAAGAAATTGAAGAAGAAGGGATAGAGGAGAATGGCTAAAAAAGAGGAATTTGTTAAAGAAATTACAAACATAGATGAAGACTTTGCAAAATGGTATACAGATATAGTTATAAAATCAGAGTTAGCAGATTATGCAGATACAAAAGGATGTATAGCTATAAAACCTTATGGATATGCAATATGGGAAAATATACAAAATTATGCAGATAAGTTATTTAAAGAAACAGGAGTAAAGAATGTATATTTTCCACTTCTTATACCAGAAAGCTTACTTCAAAAAGAAAAAGACCATGTAGAAGGATTTGCGCCAGAAGTAGCATTTGTAACAGAAGCAGGTGGAGAAACTTTAGATGAAAAATTATGTATAAGACCTACATCAGAAACAATGTTTTCAACACTTTACTCAAAATGGTTAAAATCATGGAGAGACTTACCATTTGTATATAATCAATGGTGTAGTGTATTAAGATGGGAAAAAGAAACAAGACCATTTTTACGTTCACGTGAATTCTTATGGCAAGAAGGACATACAATACATGAGACAAAAGAAGAAGCAATAGAAAGAACTAAACAAATGTTGGAAATATATGCAAAAATTGTAGAAGAATATTTAGCAATTCCAGTACTAAAAGGAAGAAAGACAGAAACAGAAAAATTTGCAGGAGCAGAAGAAACGTATACAATAGAAACATTAACAAGAGACGGAAGAGCATTACAATCAGGAACTTCACATTACTTTGGTCAAAACTTTACAAAACCCTTTGATGTAAAATTCCAAAATAGAGAAGGAAAAGAAGAATATGCTTACCAAACATCTTGGGGAATAAGTACAAGATTAATGGGAGCAGTAATTATGGCACATGGAGATAATAGAGGATTAAAACTTCCACCAAAAGTTGCACCAATACAGGTAAGAATAATACCTATTGCAATGCATAAAGAAGGAGTGTTAGAAAAAGTAGAAGAAATAAAAAAATCTTTAGAAAATAAGTTTAGAGTAGAAATAGATGCAAGAGATCAAGTATCACCAGGATATAAATTTAATGATTGTGAATTAAAAGGAATTCCTGTGAGAATAGAAATGGGACCAAGAGATATAGAAAATGGAGAATGCATTTTAGTTAGACGTGATACTTTAGAAAAAATTACAGTAAAATTAGAAGAATTAAGCACAAAATTAGAAGAAATGTTAGAAGAAATACAAAATAACATGTACAAAATATGTCAAAAAAGACTAGAAGAAAAAACACAAATAGCAACTAATATGGAAGAATTTGAAAAGAAGATAAATGAAAATCAAGGGTACATAAAGACTATGTGGTGTGGAAATAAAGAATGTGAGGAAAAGATAAAAGAACAAATAGGAGCACATTCGAGATGTATACCATTTGAGCAGGAACATATAGCAGAGACATGTGTATGTTGTGGAAAAGAAGTAAAGTATATGGTTATTTGGGGACGTCAATATTAAAGTTTACAAATAAGCCACGTTTTACTTCGTTATTTCAAATAAAGAAATACAAATTGCTATGCAAATTGTAAAGATAAAGCTATAACAGCCACAGTATCAACATACATTAGTGAGTTTCATAGATATTTGAATTTACACGCTAGTAATACTTGCTTCTTTTAAAAAAATAGAAAAGGAGTTAATATGGAAATAATTGATGGAAAAATGCTTGCAAAAAGTATAAGAGAAAATTTGAAAAGTGATGTAGAAAAATTGAGAAAAGAAGGAATAATACCAAAACTTGCAGTAATATTAGTAGGAAATGACAAAGCATCACAAATATATGTAAGAAGCAAAAACAAAGCATGTACAGAACTTGGTATAGAATATGAAGAAATACTACTTGAAGAAAATATAGAAATGCAAGAATTATTGGGTATAATAGACAACTTAAATGATAGAAAAGATATATCAGGAATATTACTTCAAAGTCCAATACCAGAGCATTTAGATATAAATGAAGCATTTAGAAGAATAATGCCAGAAAAAGATGTAGATGGATTTAATCCAGTAAGTATAGGTAAATTATGCTTAAATCAAGATACATTTGTATCATGTACACCTTATGGTATTATGAAGATGTTTGAAGCATATAATATTGACTTAAAAGGAAAACATGCAGTAATACTTGGAAGAAGTAATATAGTAGGAAAGCCAATGTCATTATGCCTTTTAAATAAAGATGCAACAGTTACAATATGCCATTCTAAAACAAAAGGCTTAGAAGAAATAACTAAACAAGCAGATATACTTGTTGCTGCAATAGGAAAGAAACATTTTGTAACAGAAAACATGGTAAAAGAAGGAGCAGTTGTAATAGATGTTGGAATAAATAGAACAGAAGAAGGTCTATTTGGGGATGTAGATTTTGAAAAAGTAAAAGAAAAAACATCATTTATTACACCAGTGCCTGGAGGAGTTGGACCAATGACAGTAGCTATGTTAATGAAAAATGTAGTAAAAAGTGCAAAGAAATAAAAAAGTTAGAAATATAAAATATTTGGAGGGAAATATACCTAGTATGAAGGGTATGTTTCCCTTTTGTGATGAAAAGAAAGGAGAAAACTAAATGAAAATTATAGAAAGAGGGAATAGATACTATCCAAAATCACTGTTAGATATATTTAATCCACCCAAAAAACTATATGTTATGGGAGATGAGAAAATATTAAATGAATTTTCTATTGGAATAGTAGGCTCAAGAAAATGTACTAAATATGGAGAGAACATAGCAAAATCATTATCATATAATTTAGCTAAATATGGAATAAATACGATAAGTGGAATGGCAAAAGGAATAGACACTGCAGCACATGTAGGGACAATTATGGGAGAAGGAAAAACAATAGCAGTACTTCGGAGGAGGATTTGGTCACATATATCCAAAAGAGAACGAGAAATTGATTGATGAAATAATAGAAAATGGAGGAGCAATAATTACAGAATATGAAGAAAATATTACACCTATTGCAGAAAATTTTCCAAAAAGAAATAGAATAATAAGTAGCCTTAGTCAAGGAATAGTTGTTGTAGAAGCAGCATATAGAAGTGGGAGTTTAATTACAGCAGAAATAGCATTACAAGAAGGAAAAGATGTATTTGCAGTGCCAGGCAATGTAAGTTCAAAAACATCAAAAGGCACAAATAACCTGATAAAAGATGGAGCTAAATTAGTAGAGAATGTAAAAGATATAGTAGAAGAATATCCATACATTTATAATCAAAATATTAAAATTTAAAAAAATTCTTGAAAAGATATATAAGCATAGTGTATAATATAAAATATAAGGAGAAAAAAATGAATCAGATATTAGTACACCAAAAAGTAATAATAACACCAGAATTTAAAAGAAAAAAGAAGATATATAAATTTAACTTCTTTTTATCTATTTTTTTAGTGTGCACATTATTTTCTTGCTACATATATGCTGAATATGATAGAACCAAGAGTGAACAAGTATCTCAAGAAATACTATTGGGAATGGAAGAAAACAACAATGAAATAGTAGATGAAGAAGTTGTATCTGTAGATGATGACAAATTAATAGTTAAGCTTTCAGGAGTCAAAAGTGAAATAAACATATCTAGTATAGAAGCTGAAAAACAAGAGAAAAAATTAGCAGAAATAGAAGAACAAACAGCCAGTGATGGAACGAAATATTATGTAGAAGCAACTTTGACAATAGAAAGTCTAGGGATAGAATATCCTGTACTTTCAGATTCAACAGATGAATTATTAAAAATATCAATTAACAAATTATGGGGGCCAGGTCCAAACAAAATAGGAAATTATGTAATAATAGGACATAATTACAAAAATGGTTCAATGTTTGGAAAACTTCCTAAAATAGCTATAGGAGATACATTTGAACTAAAAGATACAGTTGGAGAAAAAATGATATATAAAGTATATGATAAATACGAGATAGAACCAACAGATGTAAGCTGTACATCTCAGCTTACAAATGGTAAAAGAGAAGTTACATTGATAACATGTAATAGTAATGGAAAAAAGAGAATTGTTGTAAAAGCAACACAAATTTAAAATAAGAAAATTAGACATTAGCAAAATCAAAGATTTCGACGTCAATATGTGCAAAATCGCTTCGCGATTATTGCACTACCCAAGGCAAATTAACCTTGTTGAATAGTCAAAATCTGCGATTTTTCCTATTCAATAAAAAAGGGAGGGGCAATACGTGAATTTGCCCCTCCCTTTAAAGGTCTTTAAAATATTATGGTAATTATTTTTTTGAATAAGCCAAGCCTCTTTACAGTGAAAGAAGCAGGTTTGATACCGAGATCAGAAAACACATCAAAAAATTTCTTGAGAGACAGTGTAGTAATAAACATATAGGGGTACTCTCTGGAAAGATGAAGCGATTGAGATTCAGCAAAGCTAAATATTTGCATCAGAACATCATATTGTCTCCTTTTGTGAGGGAGATTGAGATAATCAAATGTAAGATCATTTGCTTGAGCAGAATCAAAATACAAGGTATCTGATTTTACCAATGTAGGACCCTCCTTAAAGTTATTATAATTATATTATAGCACTTTTAAAAGATATAATCAAATTAGACAACAAAAAAGAACCAATGAATAACTTCATGGTTCTTTAAAATTAAGCTTTTAGGCTATTTAATTTTTTAGCTAAATTAGATTTTTTTCTAGCGGCAGTGTTTTTTACAATAACACCTTTGCTGCAAGCTTGGTCAATCTTTTTTGTAGCTTCTACAAAAAGAGTCTCAGCAGTAGATACATCTTTAGACTCAACAGCATTTTCAAATTTTTTAATAGCTGTTTTAAAGCTAGACTTAATCATATTGTTTTCTAAAGTCTTTTTTTCAATAATTTTTGTTCTTTTAATAGCTGATTTTATATTTGGCATAACCGATGTTGCACCTCCGATCTTTTATTTACTAAACTATATCGGATAATATGATAACACAAAATCTATATAAATGCAATAGTAAACTTAAAAAAAGTGAAAAAATGAAAAAATACTTTTAAATTATCCAGCTTTCATATTATTTTCATTTTCGTCATTTTGACTTTCATCAAAAAACTTTTCAATAGGTACATTTAAAGCCTTGCTTATTTTATATAAAGTATATACACTTAATCCTTGAGAAATTTTTTCACTTTCGAGATTACCAATAAGAGCAGTAGATACATCTATAATCTCTGCTAAATTTTCTTGTGTCATTTTTTGACATTTCAAATTATATAGTTTTCTAAAATACTTGATATTTTTACCAATGATACCATTGATATCATTTTGACTTAAATCTTTCATAAAGCCTCCTAACTTTTACTTTACAACATAATATATACAACTATTTTACTAATGAAAAGCTGAAAAATACATATATGTAAAATGATAAAATATCATTAATAATGTAGCGCAAGGAAAAATATAATAAAAATACTCTCCTTGTGTTTGGAAGCTAGAATGAAATGTCTTGTTTGGTTTTGACTTTTTCTTGTTTTAGCTTCTAACCATAAGGAGAGTATAAAAGGTTAAAAATTATTTACTTGCACTTATATATAATACATAAATATTAAAGAAAAATCAAATAAAAATTAAAAAAAGATAGTTTCTAAAAATTTTATAATTTCTAGAAACTACCTTAAGAGCTTAAAACCCTTATTTAATTAAACAAAAGATGCAAATATTACATTTCTTGTTCGCCAGGTATAAAGTAATCAATTACACCATATATAAGTGCACCAATTATTGCAGCCATCCAAGAAATTGAATAACCTGCAACAAAGTATTGAGTTACATATAAAGTAACAACAGCTAGTACGAAACCTACAAAACCTTTACCAAAAGGGCTTGCATGCAAACCAGTAAACTTTGTTATTAAATAGTCCATAACAGTTAAAACTATTGCAGCTAAACCTAAAGACCAAATATTATTTATAGAAAATCCAGGTGTAAAAAATGCAGTTACTCCTAGAACTATTGCAGCGACAACAAGTCTACCAATGATTTGCCAAGCTGTGCTTCCTGTATTACTTCTTGAACTTGCTTGATTATTGTCCATTGCTTTTTGTCCCCCTTAAATTTTAAAGTACAATTTTAAGAAAGAAAAAATCTTTCGAAATATATTATGAACAAAAAAAATATTTTTATTCAAATGTAGAATATTTTTAAATAAAATGTTAAAAATATATTTAAAAATTAAAATTAAAGGTGAAAAATATGTTAGTAACATTTTTACGATCAATTTTTCTTTATATAATTATATTAATAGTAATGAGATTTATGGGAAAGAGAGAAATAGGACAACTTCAACCATTTGAACTTGTAATAGCAATAATGATAGCAGATTTAGCATCAATCCCAATGACAGAAACTGGAATTCCTATACAAAATGGAATAATACCAATACTTGGATTATTAGTTATGCATTTAGTAATATCAATAATTAATATGAAAAGTATAACAGCAAGAGGTATCATTTGTGGAAAACCAAGTATACTCATATATAGGGGAAAAATAAATGAAGAAGCACTTAGGCAAGAAAGATTTACAATTAGTGAATTAGAGGAAAGACTAAGAGGAAATAATATAAGTTCCCTTGGAGATGTTGAATATGCAATACTTGAAACAAGTGGTGGACTTACAGTAATTCCAAAACCAAATAAAAGAAATACAATTCCAGAAGACTTTGGAATTGAACCAGAATATGAAGGAATACCATATGATTTAGTTATTGATGGAATAATAATGGAAGATAATTTGAAATCTATAGGTAAAAATTATACTTGGTTGAAAAAAGAAGTTTCAAAGTTTGGAATAAATCCAGAACAAGCATTAGTAGTTACATTTGATGGAAAAGGACAAATATTTTGTCAAAAAAAAGATAAATTTGAAAAATAGCAGAAAGGGATATATGTAATGAAAAAGGAAATATTAGTTGTTGCAATAGTAGTTATAGGTATTATTATTTTAAATATAATTACTTCAAAAAAGACAAATAGTGTAATGGATGAAGTAACAGCTCATTTGGCATTAGTAAGAGAGGGAATAGAAGTATTATCAGAAGAACAAATGCAAGAAAATATGGAAAAGATAAAAGAAACTTGGGATAAAGAAAAAAATACATTAAGCTTATATGTAGAACATGATGAATTAGAAAAAGTTGAAATGTATATGACGAATGTTAACACAAATATAGAAATAAAAGAATATAATAGAGCTATAGAGGCATTAGATACATGCACTTTTATAATAGAACATATAAAAGATAAATACAAATTAGAAATAACAAATATATTTTAAATCAATAAAATGGTGGTTTTTACTGCCATTTTATTGATTTTTATGCTTATTTGATATATAATAAGAATTATTTAAAGCAGAAAGGAATGTAAAAAATATGAACGAGAATGAAAATAATGAGGTAGAACAAGATTTAAACCATCTTATGCAAATTAGAAGAGAAAAATTAGAGGAACTTATAAAAAATGGCAAAAATCCATTTGAAATAACTAAATATAATAGAACAAATACAAGTAAAAACGTGAAAGACAATTACGAAGAACTAGAAGGAAAAGATGTTAGTGTCGCAGGAAGAATTATGTCAAAAAGAATTATGGGAAAAGCGTCATTTTGTACTATACAAGATAGTGAAGGAAAGATCCAAAGTTATGTTAGTACAAATGATTTAGGAGAAGAAAGTTATAAAGAATTTAAAACATATGATGTTGGAGATATTATAGGAATAACAGGATTTGTATTTAAGACAAAGACAGAAGAGATTTCTGTACATGCAAAAGAAATAGTATTATTATCAAAATCACTAAGACCACTTCCTGAGAAATTTCATGGATTAAAAGATACAGATTTAAGATATAGACAAAGATATGTTGATTTAATAGTAAATCCAGAAGTAAGAGAAACTTTTATAAAAAGAAGCAAAATAATAAGTGAAATAAGAAAAATATTAGATGAAAAGGGATACTTAGAAGTTGAAACACCAATATTAAATACAATATCAGGAGGAGCTACAGCTAGACCATTTATAACACATCATAATACTTTAGATCTAGACATGTATTTAAGAATAGCAACAGAATTGAACTTAAAGAGATTAATAGTAGGTGGATATGATAAAGTTTATGAAATAGGAAGAATTTTCAGAAACGAAGGAATGGATATAAGGCATAATCCAGAATTTACATCAATAGAATTCTATTCAGCTTACGAAGACTATAATGATATGATGAATATAGCAGAAGAAATATTTAAAAGATGTGCCGAAAGAGCATGTGGAAAAACAAAAATAACATACCAAGGAATAGAAATTGATTTAGGCAAGAAGTGGAAAAGAATTACAATGATAGATAGTATAAAAGAAGCATGTGGAGTTGACTTTAATCAAATAAATACTGATGAAGAAGCAATTTCAATTGCAAAAGAAAAACATGTAGAAATTCCAAAAGGAAAAGAGACTAGAGGACATATAATTAGTTTGTTTTTTGATGAATTTGTTGAGGATACACTAGTACAACCAACATTTGTATATGAATATCCAATAGAAATATCGCCACTTGCCAAAAAGAGTAGAAAAGATCCAAGATATGTAGAAAGATTTGAAGCATTTATTGGTGGTAGAGAATATGCAAATGCTTTCTCAGAATTAAATGATCCAATTGATCAATATGAGAGATTTAAAGAAGAAATTGCAGCAAGAGAAAATGGAGACGATGAAGCAGGAATGATGGATGAAGACTATGTTAATGCATTAGAATATGGACTTCCTCCAACAGGTGGTATAGGAATAGGAATAGATAGACTAGTAATGCTACTTACAGACTCAGCATCAATAAGAGATGTATTATTATTCCCAACAATGAAGCCACTTGGATAATAAATTTTAGAGGATTAAAAATGGAAAATTTAAAAATAGAAAAAGATGATAAAAAAGATGTAGAAGGTTATGTATGGTTCAATTTGCATAAGTATAACCAAAAAAATTGTAAATATATAAATGAAAATTCGTCATATGCACATAATGACGAAATCAATGGAGATTTTATTATATATGATAATGAAGAAGTTGTTGGTGGAGCAGTAGGAAAAATAATTTTTGGTTGGTATCATTTAACTGATTTCTACATTAGTGAGCAATATAGAAAATCAGGATTAGGAAGCAAGGTCATTATAAAGATAGAAGAATTTGCAAAAGAAAACAAAGCTTTAGGAGTAAAAATAGATTCTTGGAGTTTTCAAGCACCAAAATTTTATCAAAAATTAGGATATACAGTATGGGGAGAATTTAGAGATTGTCCACCAGGAACAATACATTATTATTTATATAAAAAATTCTAATAAAAAATACCCTAAGTTTTAACTACTAGTAGCAATTAGATTTGTAAGGAGAAAAATACATGGAAAAAATTCATTTAGATATATTTTGTGATAGCAATGAAAAAGAAAATGAAGAAAGACAAATGAATTTATATAAAAAAGTTATTGACCAATATAGTGATGTATGTAGTGTTGACTTTCGAAAAGAAAACAAGTTTGCACATGATGACTATGGAGTTTTTGATAGTTTACTACAGTTAACAGTTGTACAACCACAGTTTTTTGAAGGATTTCATGAAATTTTAAATAAATATGGTTTTAACGATAAAACATATATAGACTATGCCATCAAAAAAATTACTAGAAATGTAAGTAATGTGGAAGCATTTTTAGAAGGGTTAGCAAGAATAGGGTTAATAAAAGACTTATATGATGATGAAAATAAATTTATTAAATTGGAATCAGTTCTAGGGACATATAGTTTTTTACCTGCAAGCGAATATTATAGTCAAAATAAAGAAATCAGTACATATATTGAGAATGGTGACTTAGCAAGAAATTGCCATGTAAATACTCTACTTTTGTTAAAAACATTAAAACAAGGAGAAGCAGTAACAGCTAAATGTTCAACAATGTTTAATTCATCATATTATCACTCATATTATAGGAATAATGGAATGGTTTGTGATTTAAATATTAATTGTGTAATGAATGAGAAAGAATATAATAAAATATATAGTCCTAATATCATTTCAGTTGTAAACTTTGAGAATTTACAAGAAAAACAAAATATAGTAAAAAGCAAATGCGAAAGTACCTTAGAAGATTTACTAGAAATTGCAATTTATGAAGAATATATTGTAAAAGAGTAATATATAAAAAGGAGAAAATATGAGTAAAAAACTAACAATAATAATTATATCAGCAATAATAGTTATACTTGCATCTATTGCAGCTGGTATATATGTAGTTAGAGAAATTAAAGAAAATGAGAAAATTGATAGAGAAGCAGTTACTTTAAAACAAGATTTAACAATCGAATTTGGTCAAAAAGTAAAAGTATCTGACTTTATAGAAAACCTAAATGGAAAATTTATTGATGACTATCAAATAGATACAGAACATCTAGGAAATATAAAAGTTTCATTTGAATATTTTAATATAAAAAATAAAAAAAGAAATTATACATTTGAAATACATACAAAAGATGTCACTGCACCAAAGATATACTGTGGAGGATCTTATACTATAAAAGTAGGAGATAGCAAAAATTTAACAGATGTATTATTAAGTGGAGATAATATTGACGATAATCCAAAAAGAGAAATAATAGGAGAATATGATTTTAATACCATTGGAAATTATAATTTAACATATGTTGTAACAGATTCAAGTGGTAATAAAACAAGTAAAGAAATAGTGTTAAAAGTAGTAGAAGAAATAAATAAGTCTACACCTAGTACAGGAAAAACCGTTTATATAAATGATGTAATAAACAGCCATAAAACAGAAAATACAAAAATAGGGATAGATGTATCTAAATGGCAAGGAAAAATTAATTGGGAAGAAGTTAAAAAATCTGGTGTAGAATTTGCAATGATAAGGCTTGGATACCAAAAAGATTATGATGCTGACTATATGGTTGACCCATACTTTGTAGAAAATATAGAAAGTGCAATCTCGCTTCGGAATACCTGTTGGAATATATTTTCATTCTTATGCTAAAACACCAAATCAAGCCATAGAACAAGCAGAATGGGTAAAAGAACAAATTTCAAAATATGATATAACACTACCAATAGCATTTGACTGGGAAAGTTGGAACTCATTTAACAAAACAGGAATGAGTTTTTATACAATAAATAAAGTAGCAAATACATTTTTAGATAAACTAGCAGAATATGGATATAAAGGCATGTTATACAGTAGCAAAAATTACTTAACAAAAATATGGTATCCAACAGATCATGAAACATGGCTTGCCCATTATATAGATAAAACAGATTATGAAGGAGAATATTCTATGTGGCAGATATGCGAAACAGGAAGAGTAAATGGAATAGAAGGAGCTGTTGATATAGATATAATGTATATATCAAAATAAAAAATAAAAGAGGATTATCAAAAATAAAGGAGAAGAAAAATATGTTTTATGCAGACAAAAGATTTATATATTTAATGCTAATAGTAATAGTACTAATGAATTTAATGTCAATGAATCAATTAGAATGGTTAGCATTAATATTAACTGTTCCAGGAGTATTAATAGCAATAAGCTTTCATGAATTTGCACATGCATTTGCTGCAACAAAACTTGGAGATGATACACCAGGAGCGCAAGGAAGATTAAACTTAAATCCATTTACACATGTAGACCCAATAGGATTTGTAATGTTATTATTTGTTGGGTTTGGTTGGGGAAGACCAGTTGAAATAAATCCTAGAAACTTTGATAGAAAATATTCACAAACAGCAGGAGAAGCAATAGTTTCAGCAGCAGGACCAATTATGAATTTTATCCTTGCAATAGTATTTACACTAATATATTGTGCATTATATAAATTTGCATATGGATTTGTTGTATCACAAGTTGGAAGTATAATATTTTCAATGATACAATATACAATTGTAATGAATATAGGACTTGGAATATTTAATCTAATACCATTACCACCACTTGATGGATCAAAAATACTTGTTAACTTCTTACCATATAGAGGAAGACAATGGGTTTATGAGCATGAGCAAATATTCTATATTGTATTTTTAGTAATATGGATAACAGGAATTGCAGGACATATAATATCTCCAGCATTAAATCTAATGTATAGTGGACTTATACAGTTAGGATTAAAGATATTTGGAATTTAGGAAAGGTAAAGTATGAAAGACATAATAGTTTTAGGAATTGAGACAAGCTGTGACGAAACCTCTGCTGCCATTGTAAAAAATGGACGAGAGGTCCTTTCTAATGTAATAAATACACAAATTCCAATACATGAAAAGTTTGGGGGAGTGGTACCAGAAATAGCATCAAGAAAACATATTGAAGCAATTTCAATAGTTGTAGAAGAAGCATTGAAAAAAGCAAATATGAGATTAGAAGATATAGATGTAATTTGCCCAACATATGGACCAGGACTAGTTGGGGCATTACTTGTTGGAGTACGGATATGCTAAAGCATTAAGCTATGCAACATCAAAGCCACTTGTACGGAGTAAATCATATAGAAGGACATATTGCAGCAAACTACATAACATTTAAAGAACTTGAACCAGAATTTCTATGTTTAGTAATTTCAGGAGGACACACACATTTAGTAAAGATAGAAGAATATACAAAATTTGAGATATTAGGAAAAACAAGAGATGATGCAATAGGAGAAGCATTTGATAAAGTAGCAAGAGTAATGAACTTAAGTTATCCAGGGCGGACCAAAAGTTGATAAATTAGCAAAGATGCGGAAAACCAAATATAGAGCTTCCAGAAACACATATAGAAGGTTTAGATTTTAGTTTTAGTGGAATAAAAACAGCAGTATTAAACTTAAACCATAATAGAAAAGACATAAAAAAAGAAGACTTATGTGCAAGTTTTGAATATACAGTCACAGATATGCTTATACAAAATACCAAAAAAGCATTACAAGAAACTAGAATAAAAAAACTAGCACTTGCTCGGACGGAGTATCAGCAAATACATACATAAGAGAAAAATTTTTGGAATTAGGAGAAGAACTAGGGGTAAAAGTATATTTCCCAGACCTTAGCCTATGTACAGATAATGCGGCAATGATAGCATCAGCACGGATATTATAGATATATAAATGGAGATATTTCAGATTTAACATTAAATGCAATACCAAACTTAAAAATAGGAGGAAATTAATGTCAATTTATGCAATAGCCGATTTGCATTTATCCAATAACAATCCAAAACCAATGGATATATTTGGAGAAAATTGGGAAAAACATGAACTAAAAATACAAAAAGACTGGCAAGAAAAAGTAAAAGAAGAAGACATAGTTTTATTGCCAGGAGATTTTTCATGGGCTATGGCATTACAAGATACATTAAAGGATTTTGAATACTTAAATAATTTACCAGGTAAAAAGATAATGTTAAAAGGAAATCATGACTATTGGTGGAACAGTTTAAAAAAACTAAATGAATTTATAGAAGAAAACAGTTTTCAAAATATTTCATTTTTATATAACAATGCATATGAAATAGAAGGAAAGATAGTTGCAGGGACAAGAGGGTGGAATTTAAGCTCAAAAGAAGACGAAGATAAAAAGATAATAGATAGAGAATTAATAAGACTAGAATTATCAATAAATGAAGGAATAAAAAACTTTGGTAAAAATAAAGAAATAATAGTATGTATGCATTATCCACCAACCAATAATCAAAGTTTAGAAAAGTCAGAGTTTATTAAGCTAATGCAAAAATACAATGTAACAAAATGTATATATGGGCATCTTCATGGAGAAGAAGGACATTGTGAAAGAGTTGAAGGAGAGGTTCGGTGGAATAAACCTAAAACTAGTTAGTGCTGACTACTTAGACTTTAAATTAACCGAAATTTAATTAAAGAATTATCGAATATATTTACAACTCAAAAAACAACAAATTATAGGAGAAAAAATGGTAGGAAAGATAACAAAAATTGTATCAAATACATATTTCGTAACTGCAGAAGACATAATTTATGATTGTTCTGCTAGAGGAAAAATGAAGACAGAAGAAATAAAGCCAGTTGTACGGAGATAATGTAGAATTTGACGAAGATCAAAAAGTAATTAATAAAATCTTAGAAAGAAAGACATTCATGAAAAGACCAAAAGTTTCTAATATTTCTAAAATAATATTTGTTATATCAAGTAAAATGCCTAAACCCAATTTGCTTATGTTAGACAAGTGGTTAGCATATGCAGAATTTCTTAGAATAAAGCCAGTCATAGTTATAAATAAAATTGATTTAGATAAAAAAGAAGTAGAAAAAATACAAAAAATATATAAACAAGCTCGGATATGAAGTAATTAAAACTAGCACATTAGAAAATACAGGAATAGAAGACTTAAAAAAATGCTTAATAAATAACACAAGCGCATTTGCACGGACAATCAGGAGTACGGAAAATCTACTTTAACAAACAGGCTACTAGGGGACAAGCAAGCAAATGTAGGAGAAATAAGTAAGAAAAACAAAAGAGGAAAAAATACAACAACAGAAATTACATTATATGAAATAGATAATAATGCATATTTATTGGATACACCAGGATTTCAAACCATGGATATATATGAAATAGAAAGTAAAACATTAGAAAACTATTTTATAGAATTTAAACCACATATAAAAAAATGCGAATTTGTAGGATGCACACATATAAAAGAAGAAAAATGTGGAATAAAAGAAGCCTTAGAACAAGGCGAAATTAATAATGACAGATATACAAATTACATAAAAATATATAATGATTTAAAAGATAAGGAGGAACATAAATGGTAGAAATTTCAACATCAATATTAAATGTAGAAAAAGAAAACGCAAGCAAAGTATTTTATGGATTGGAGGTAGCACATACAGACTATTTTCATATTGACGTAATGGATGGAAAATTCGTACCAAAAAATACAGTAGAAATAATGAAAGAATATTCAAATACTTTAAAGCAAATGACAAATATACCATTAGATGTACACTTAATGGTAGAAAATGTAAAAGAATATGTAGACGATTACATAGGATTAAAACCAAATATCATAACATTCCATTTAGAAAGTATAAGTTCAAAAGAAGAGATAATGAAAATGATAGAATACATAAAGGAAAATGGAAGTAAAGTTCGGAATATCAGTAAAACCAAATACAAAAATAGAAGAAATATATGAGTATCTTCCATATATACATTTATGTTTAGTAATGACAGTAGAGCCAGGACTTGGAGGACAAAAACTAATACCAGAAACTTTAGAAAAAGTAAAAACTTTAAAAGAATATATAGAAGAAAATAATATAGATATAGACATAGAAGTAGATGGTGGAATAAATGGAGAAACAATAGAAGATGCTAAAAATGCAGGAGCCAATATATTTGTTGCAGGATCTGCAATAGTTAATAGAGACAATTATGAAGAAGCAATAGGAGATTTAAGAAATTAGAAAGGAAGAAGCTTTGGAATTAGAAGGACAAATAGAAGCAATCATATATTATAACGAAATAAATTCATATACAATAGCAAAACTGAAAACAGAGAATGTAGGAGAAATGACAATAGTTGGATATTTGCCATTTATTAATATAGGAGATAATATAACAGCTTATGGAGAATATGTTACACATAGAGACTATGGTAAACAATTTAAAGTAAGCACTTTCAAGAAAAATATGCCAGAAACATTAGAAGCACTAGAAAGGTATTTAGCTAGTGAAAATGTTAAATGGGTAGGTCCAAAAACAGCCAAAAAGATTATAAATGAATTTGGAGATAATACGATCTATATAATAGAACATGAGCCAGAAAAACTGGAAATTATAAAAGGAATAACACATGAAAAAGCATTAGAAATATCAGATAGCTTTGTAGAAAGTAGAGAGCTTTGGAAAATAGTAAGCTTTTTAGAAGAAATAGGAATAAGCTCAAGTCATGCAAAAAAAGTGTATGATCTGTATGGAATAGATGCAGTAGAAGAAATAAAGGCAGACCCATATAAGTTAATTGATGTTGTTAAAGGAATAAGTTTTAAAACAATAGATGAAGCAGCACTTAAAATCGGAATAAATAACGATGATGAGCAAAGAATTATATATGGTATAAAATATGGGTTATTACTTGCAACATATAATCGGACATACCTGTGTTATAAAATCTAATTTGCTTGACTTTGTAAGTACATTACTGCAAATAACAGAAAGTACAATAAACGAATTCTTAAAACAAATGAAAGTAAAAGGTACTATTGTATTAGAAGAAAGAGATGAAGAAGAATGGGTGTACCTAGCAGAATATTACGAGGCAGAAATATTTATAGCAGGAAAGCTAGTAAGATTAGATAATGTGAAGAATAGAAAACATATTACAAACATAGAAGAAAAACTAGAAAAAATAGAAACAATAAACAAAATAGAATTATCAGAAAGGCAAAAAGAAGCAATATATGCAGTAAATAAAAATAATGTATGTGTAATAACAGGAGGACCAGGAACAGGAAAGACCACAATAATAAAAAGCATAATAGAATTGTATAAAAAAGAACAAAAGAAAGTAGTACTTTGTGCACCAACAGGTAGAGCAGCAAAGAAAATGACAGAAACAACAGGACAAGATGCTAAAACTTTGCATAGATTACTACAAATAACAAAAGTAAATGACACAAAATATATAAATGAAGAAATGAAAATAGAACCAATAGATGCAGATGTAATTATTGTTGACGAAACATCAATGATAGACTTAGCACTTATGAAATATTTACTTATGGCAGTATATGAAGGAACAAAGCTTGTACTTGTTGGAGATGTAGACCAATTACCTTCAGTAGGACCAGGAAGCATATTAAAAGACATAATATCATCTAAAAAAGTACAAGTAATAGTACTTGACAAGATTTTTAGACAAGCAGCAAGAAGTAAGATAGTACTTAATGCACATAGAGTAAACTCAGGAAACTACTTTACAGAAGAAAATAGTGATGAATTAAAAAAGGACTTTTTCTTTGTTCAAGAAAATAGTCAAGAAAGAATACTGAATTTTGTATTATCATTGTACAAGAACGGATTAAAAAAATTTGAAGACTATGACACATTTAAAAGTGTACAAATAATAACCCCTACCAAAAAAGGAGAAGTAGGAACAAGAGAACTAAATAAAAAGGTACAAGAGCTAATAAATCCTAAAGATATAAAAAAGCAGGAAAGAGCGTTACGGAGCAGTTTCATTTAGAGAAGGCGACACAGTAATGCAGATGAAAAACAACTACGATATAGAATGGGAACAAGGAGAAAACATTGGTACAGGTATCTTTAATGGAGAAATGGGAACTATAACAAATATAAGTACAATATCAGAAACAATAGAAGTAGACTATGAAGGAAAAATAGTGGAATATCAATTTTCAGATATTGACCAAATAGAACATTCCTATGCAATAACAGTACATAAATCACAAGGAAGTGAATTTGATGTAGTAATACTTCCAGTAGTCAGAACAGCACCAATGCTACTTACAAGAAACCTTTTATACACAGCAATAACTAGAGCAAAAAAGCTACTTATAATAATAGGAAGTAAAGAAGTAATACAATTTATGATAAAAAATACAGATGCAAAAGTAAGAAATACACGGACTTAAGCAAAAATTAGAAGGAATTTAAAGAAGGTGATAAAACATACTAGAGACTCTATTAGACTTGATATATCCAAACGTATGTGGATTTTGTGGGAAGATAAATGAAGAAGCATTATGTGAAGAATGTTTTGAAAAAATAAATAAGAATTTAAAATATCAAGTAGAAGAAATAAAAGGAAAAAGCTTTGAAAAACATATATATCTAGCAAAATATGATGGGAACTTTAGAGAAAATATTTTAGCATATAAATTTTCAGAAAAATCATATATGTATAAAACTTTTGCAAAATTAATATTAAAAAATGAAAAAATATGTAGAATTATAAAATCTTATGATATAATAGTACCAGTTCCAATACATAAAAAAAGGAAAAATGAGAGAGGATATAATCAAAGTGAACTAATAGCAAAAGAAATAGCTAAAAATATAAAAGAAATTAAATATCAAAATCCTTTAAAAAAGATAAAAAATAACGAAAGACAAAGTGAATTAAAAAAATACCAAAGAAAGCAAAATGTTAAAAATGTATATGAAATCCAAAAAAAACAAATAATACAAGACAAAAGAATTATTCTATTTGATGATATATATACAACAGGGAGTACAGTAAATGAATGTGCAAAGATCTTAAAACAGAATAATGTAAGAGAAATATTAGTTTTAACACTTGCGAAATAAGAACCTCACCCACCAGCACAGCTAAAGCTGTGGGTGGGGCCCGAGAACCTTGTTGCGAAGGCGTTCGTAATAAGAAACTCGCAATAAACGATATATAATGAAGAAATGGAGGAATCAATGGAGGAATTAGTTGAAAGTATATTAGATTATGTAAGAGCAGACTATACAGATTATGCAGTTATGATAAATGGAGAATGGGGTTCAGGAAAAACTTATTTTTGGAATAATAAAGTAAGAAATAAAATAGAATCAATGACACTTAATCGGAAAATCTTTTACAACAATATATATGTCACTATACCGGAATATCAAATCTAGAAGAAATAAGTAAGAAAATTTTCATAGAAACCACTCAATTAATGGATAAAAACTTAAAGAAATTTATGGAAGGTAATGGAGTAACAAAAATACCAGAATATGCAAAAACAGGAATAGATATGGCAAACCTTTTTGGTGTTACACAAAATGGGGATAGAGTCAATTATTCAGACTTTTTCTCAACAGACGATAAAGTATTATGTTTTGACGACTTAGAGAGAGCAAACGTAGATGTTATAGATATTCTAGGATATATAAATAACTTTGTAGAACATGACCACATTAAAACAATAATAATATGTAATGAAAAAGAACTTTCAACAAAACTAAAGAGCACAAACCTTGAAATGAAAACATTTATTGCAACATATATTCTTGATAAAGAGGATGACTTAACAAAAGTTACAGACAAGCCTATGGTAGAAAAAATACAAGACAAAATAGAATATGTATTTGACAAAGCAAATGATTATGAAAGAATAAAAGAAAAGTTAATAGGAGAAACATTTGAATATCAACCCAAATTTGATTATATAATAAATCGGACTTTTAATGAGATACGAATCTAACCCCGACTTAATAAGATTTTTAAGAGAATGTACTGGATTAATTATAACAACATTTAATAAAAGTGGAACACGTAACTTAAGAATTTTAAAACATGCTTTAAATGATTTTAAAAAAGTATTTGAAATGGTTAACAAAAATTATCCAAACACAAATCATAGAGTATTACAAACAATGTTAATATTCACAATAGCAGTTTCATTTGAAATAAAAGCACGGAAAAATTACAAAAGACAAATTTGTAAACATAGCCAATAATGAAGAATATAAGGCAATACTTGTATCTTCAAGAGTATTAATGGATAATAGACAATTTTATATAAAAGAATTTGACAATACGTATTATTATAATTTCAAATCAGAATACAGATTTTTTAAATTTATTGAAATATATGTAAGAACAAGAATATTTGACATGAAGACTTTTAAAAAAGATATGGAAATGATAATCAGTACAGTAGATACATCAAATCTTCCTGGATATAAGAGACTTCTTACAGAAGAATATTGGAAAATAAGTGATGAAGATTTTGATAGAATTGTAGACGAAATACTAGATGATGTAAAAACAGGAAAGACAAGCCTAATAGAAAATGTGAAATTATTTATCTATTTTGATTACCTTATTAGAAAAGGATTAATAAAATATGATATAAAGGTTGTAAAAAATACTTTTACAAACGGAATGAATATATCATCATTAGTATCAGCATATTGTGACAATGTTGAAGATGAACTAGATACTATTGGTATTGGAGAACCTTCACAGGATGTAGAAGATATTCTAAAGCATTTTCATACATTAAATTCTAAATTAAAAGACAGAATGTACATTGAAAGAGCAGACTCAATATTTAAGTGTATACCAATGAAGATGGAAGAATTCTACGAAAGATTTGATAAAGAATGTATGAATATACCAATATTTAAATACTACGATGTATACCAAACATTCCAAAGACTATCTTGTGCAAGTAATGAAGACATAGTGACAATAAAAGAAAAATTGTTAAATAGAGCAGACTTATATACAAAAGAGATAGAACCAGAAATGAAAAATATAAGGCAACTAAAACAAGTAATAGATGATTATACAAGAGGAAAAGACAATAGTATAAAGCTAGTTATGCTAAAAGATTTTTCAAAGGATTTAGGAAAAATACTAGAGAAATACTAATTATTTTCAAAATAATCAGCACATTGCGTCGTTAGACTACGATTGAAATTAAATCAACGTACACAAGTACGCCTCATTAATTTCAATCTTGTCTGCCTAGCACTATACTAATTCTTTTGAAAATAAAATGTACTTTAGTTCAAAGAATGTGATTAAATTATTTTTTCGATAGACGTTAGGGGACCTTTCTAGAAAATGTTTAAGCGATAGCGAAATACATTTTCTTGAATGGGGGCGCAAGAAAAAATAATTTAATTATGTTCTTTGAATATAGAAGAGATTTAATATGGGATGTGAAAAAATGAACAAAAAACTAGAAGAATTTGAAAATTATCTAGACAATAGAAAAGTTGCAATCATTGGGCTTGGAATAAGCAATGTACCACTTCTTAAATATATGTATGAAAGAGGGGCAAATGCAACTGTATTTGATGAAAGAGAAGCTATTGATATTCCAAAAGAGATAATGGAAGAAGTAGTGAAATATGATATAAAATATATCTTAGGAAAAGCATGTTTAGCATCATTAAAAGGATTTGATATAATATTTAGATCACCAAGTTGTATGCCCACAAAAAAAGAATTAATAGAAGCAGAAAAACAAGGAGCAATAATTACATCAGAAATAGAAATGCTTATGGAAATGTGCCCAGGAACGATTGTGGGGGTCACAGGAAGTGATGGGAAAACTACAACAACATCACTTATATATGAAATATTAAAACAAAAAGGATATAATTGTTACTTAGGAGGAAATATTGGAATTCCATTATTTACAAAGCTTAAAGAAATGAAAGAAGAAGATTTTATAGTATTAGAACTTAGTAGTTTCCAACTTATGAATATGAAAATAAGTCCTAAAATATCAGTAATAACAAATATATCTCCAAACCATCTAAACATACATTCTTCTTATGAAGAATATATAGATGCTAAGAAAAATATATTCAAATACCAATCAAAAGATAACATTGTTGTTTTAAATTATGATAATGAAATAACAAGAGAATGTGAAAAAGAAACAGAAGGAAGAGTAGTATTCTTTAGTAGTAAAACTAAATTAGATGATGGAATAATATTAGATGAAAACATTATAAAAGAATGTAATGATAGAATAAGAAGACATGCTATAAATACAAAAGAAATAAATTTAAGAGGAAAACATAATTATGAAAATATTTGTGCAGCAATAGCTGCAACCAAAACATTAGTAGATATAGATACACAAATAGAAGCAATAAAAAAATTTAATGGAGTAGAACATAGGATAGAATTTATTAGAGAAATAGATGGAGTAAAATGGTATAATGATTCAATTGGAACAAGTCCAACAAGAACGATTGCAGGATTGAATTCATTTGATGAAAAAATAGTGTTAATAGCTGGAGGGTATGATAAACATTTAGATTACACACCTATTGCGAAACCAATTTTAGATAATGTAAAAACATTAATACTTATGGGGCAAACAGCAGATAAGATATTTTTGGCAGTAAAAGAAGAAGGAGAAAAAGAGAAAAAGCAAATAGATACATACATGTGTGATACTTTAGAAGAAACGGCAAAACTTGCCAAGAAATTTGCAAATCCAGGCGATGTTGTTCTATTCTCTCCTGCTAGTGCAAGCTTTGATATGTTCAAAAACTTTGAGGAAAGAGGAAAAAAGTTTAAAGAAATAGTAAATAATATTTAACAAAAAAATCTCCTTAAGCATATATATAAATATATATAGAAGGAGGTTTTTTTATGTATAATAGCTATGAAGAATATATGCAAAGTGTTTTAGGATATAATACACCAAATAATACATATAGAGAAACAGAAGATTATTACTATGATACAATGAGAGCAAATACAGATTTGCTAGATGTAAATGAGTTTTATCCAGAAATATATGGAATTGTATATCCAGTAGTACAAAAAGTATGTAGTAGGGCAAATACATATAACATTTCGAAAGAACAAATAAACCAAATGGTAGATGAAGTATATGATGTTGTAGAACCAAGAGAAGAAATAGAAGACACAAGAGAAATGCAAAAAAATGGAGATGTAAAAAATCCAAGATCAAAAGAAACAAGAAGACCTAGACCCAATAATTATTTACTTAGAGATTTAATAAGAATATTGATACTAAGGGAATTGTTATCAGGAGGAAGACCAGGATTTCCACCAAGACCAGGACCTAATCCAGGGCCAGGGCATGGTCCGCGGAAGACCACCAATGCCAGGAGGACCAGGAGGAAGACCACCAATATTTAGACCACGGAATGTTCTGAATAATATAAAGTTATTTTAAGGTATGGGATTTTAATATAGCTTACATATAGCATTGTAAGTACTATATGTATTGTAATAAGTTGTAATTTGACATAAACTGTGGTATAATTAAAACAAGTCAGGTCTGAAAAAGCCTTTTGAAGCCTATAGATTTATTCGAAGGTAACATTAGGCAAATGTCACTAAAACAGAAGGAGAGAAAAACATGAAAGAACCAGTATTACTGAGAGACATTAGTCTTAAGGAGGACGGTCTGATTGAAGTTTGTTATGCCAATGGGAATAGCAAGCTGGAAGCTTTTAATGCTAATCCTAAAGGGATGGAGTATAAAAGCTTTGCCACTGCAAAAAGCGCTATAATGGTGAGACTTCGGAAACAGTTTGGAAAAACAGTTAAAATCAGCGAAGAACTGGAAGCCGCTATTAATAATTTAGCAGATATGTTATGTGTTTCTCTATCTGATAAAGAAGAGGGAGAGGCAATGTGGGCTGCTAATCAAATGCGCGACATCGAGGAAGCTGATGCACGTAGAGAAAGGTGGTTGTATCAGAGAAAGTGACAAAAAAGGAGAAGCCGTTCGTTTTTCGAGCGGCTTCTTCCTTTTTAAAAAAACTGTTATAATTTTATAGTTAATGTTCAGTATACATAAAATGGAATATATTATATAAACAATATATTAGGGTAGGGGGCATTATATTCATTAATGCTATATTTTTTTCCTATTATTTCAATTTAGCATCTTAAGAAACTTATAGAGCATTCTATAAAGAATAAAGAAAAAAGAATATTGAAATATAAATAAAAATAATGTATAATAAATAAAATATTAGAAGGAGAAAGGAATGAGTTAAAAAATGGAAGCAAAAATTATAGGAGAAAATTTACCAGCAGTTGTTTGTAAATTAAAAAAAGGAGAATCAATTCTAACAGAAAATGGTGGAATGAGCTGGATGGATAGTGGAATTGCAATGAAAACAACAACAAATGGTGGAATAATGAAAGGACTAGGAAGAGCGTTTGCAGGAGAATCACTTTTCATGAATGTATATACAGCAGAAAAAGATGATGTAGAAATTGGATTTTCGTCATGTTTCCCAGGAAAAATATTAGAATTTGACTTAAAAGAAGGAGAAACAATAATTGCACAAAAAAGAGCATTTTTATGTTCAGAAAATACAGTAGATATAGCAATGCAATTTCGTAAAAAATTAGGAGCAGGATTTTTTGGAGGAGAAGGATTTATCATGCAAAAAATAACAGGACCAGGAAAAGTGTTCTTAGAAATAGATGGATCAGTGGTAGAAAAAGAATTGCAAGCAGGAGAAAAACTAAAAGTAGACAATGGATATGTAGCAGCTATGACAAAAGATGTACAGTTAAATATAGAAACAGTAAAAGGAATGAAAAACATAATATTTGGAGGAGAAGGATTATTTTTAACAACATTAGAAGGACCAGGAAAAGTATGGTTACAAACAATGCCTATATCAAAACTATCAAGCTTGTTATATGTTAGAACAGCAAATTAAATAAGAAAAAAGAGCCCTAAACAAGGCTCTTTTATTATTGAATAGTCAAAATCACAGATTTTGACTATTAATGGTGCAGAATATACTGATCATGGCGAAGGCTCAATGGGAGTTAGAATTACTTCAAGTATGAAGAATAGAATTGAAAGTTTAAAGTAAGTAATATTTAAAATCTGATGTATAAAAGCAGTGGATTGACATATAAAAAATATTTAGTATATAATAATTATCAAAAGCGAAAGGAATAAAACATTTATGAAAAATAAAAAAGTACTAATATTTTTACTACTAATATTAATAACATTAGTATCCATATTACTAATATACACTATTACTATGTCAAAAAAAGAACAAGAGATTTTAGATATAGATGAATATTTAGACAGTCAAGAACCAATAGAAGTAAGAGCCGTAATAATAAAAGTAAAAGAAGAAACTTTAGGAGTTATGAGCCTAGACGAACAATATACAAAATATCAAAATGGTAAAACAGAAAATGTAAATTTATATAATATTTCATTTGGTAACGAGGGAAATATTGGTTTCAAAGAAGGGCAAGAAATTGTATTTTACTATACAGGAGTTGTAAAAGCAATGAGCCCAGGTATGATAACACGGAGTTAAAAAAATAGAAATTGTAAAAGAAGAAAGTAATATCAGAATACCAGAATATGCTTTAAGATTTTATAACAATTCAGTAGATGAAGTTTATGCTTCAATAAATAAAATTACTAATGATTATATAGACATTATAATTATAGATACAAATGAAATACAATATGAACTTTCTAGTGAATATGAAATGTATAAAGATGGTAAACAGATAGAAATAAAAGCAAATGATGTGAGTATTGAGAAAAATGATGATGCATTAAAAATAAGATATAATTGGGCGAAAACTCATGGAAAACTAGATAAAGGAAGCTACAACTTTTATGTAAAAAGTAAAACAGAACTATCAATGTTCAAAGTCAATATTAGCTTTAGCGTAAATGAAAGTAAAATAATAGAGAATAGTAAAATTGAATGTAGTAGAATATAAGAGTATTGTTTGTTACATAATAAAATAGATAATCTCTCAGTTATAGTTATATAACTGAGAGATTATTGCTAATTAGCAACTTTGGCAGTTATTAGAGTCTTCTTCAGAACTTCTGCAATCACAAGGATTTTTTTCCATATATTTGTCGCATTGATCCATTTTAATACCCTTTAAACATTTACCTTTTCTACTACCTTTAGCACAAATTTTAAATGTTCTAACTTTGTTTACCCAAACAGTAATAGCATATTTTTTATCTGGGCAAAGAGGTCCAAAAACAAATTCTCCATATTCATCAGTAAAAGTATGAGAAACAGGTTTTCTAATTTCTTCACCTTTTTCACAATCAACTTCAACAAGTTTTACAACAGCATCTTTTACAGGTTCATGATAACAATCCTTTATAACACCATATATAACATTACGATTATCTTCTGGTAAGTTAACTTCTATATCATATTGTTTACCTGCTTCCATAAAGCCATCAACTTCAACTATTGGGCATTTATCTTTATCATTTTCGTATTCCATAAAATTTCATTCCTTTCTTAAATTGAGCTTGTTTACAAGCTTAATATATATTATGAAAAAAAAAGAAAAATGACATAAAAAAATGGAATTTAATAAAAAAATGTTGAAATAAAATTTTAGGTATATTATAATTAAAAAAATGTTGTATGGAGGTAAGTTTGAAAAATAATCAGCATATTGCGTCATTGAACTTTAATTGAAATCAAATCAACGTACACAAGTACGCCTCATTGATTTCAATTTCATTCGCCTATCACTATACTAATTCTTTTTCAAACTAAAACCTTTTTGAAAGGAATGGTCAGTAATAATGAAACATGTATTAAGTAGTGAACAATACACAAGAGAAGAGCTAGAAGAAATTTTTGAATTGACACAAAAAATCAAAGACAATCCAAAAGATTATGCACATAAACTAGACGACAAGATTATAGCGGTAATATTCTATGAGCCAAGTACAAGAACAAGATTATCATTTGAAACAGCAGCATTGAAATTAGGAGCAAAAATAATAACAACAGAAAATGCAGGGGAATTTTCATCAGCAGCAAAAGGAGAAACAATACAAGACACAGTAAAAGTTATAGCTGGATATGCAGACGCTTTAGTAATAAGACATAAATCAGAAACATCAGCAATAGATGCTGCAAGTGTAGAAAAATTACCAATACTAAATGGAGGAGCAGGAAAAGGAGAACATCCAACACAAGCATTATTAGACCTTTACACAATTAAGAACAAAAAGGGAAAAATAGATGGAGCAAAAGTTGCGATACTAGGAGACTTATTACATGGAAGAACAATACATTCCCTTATAAGACTATTATCTTTATATGATAATATAGAAATATATGGTTTAAGCAAAGAAGCTTTTGCATTACCACAAGAATATATAGATATGCTAAAAGAAAGAGGAATAGAGTATAAAAAATGCAATAGTTTTGATGAATTACCAAGAGATTTAGATGTAATTTATCATACAAGAATACAAGCAGAAAGATTTGAAGGGGATTTTGGAAAAGAAGAATATATAATAGATAAAAAAGTATTAGATACATTTTCAGATCATACAATATTAATGCATCCACTACCAAGAGTGATAGAAATAGCAACAGATGTAGATGATGATCCAAGAGCTTGCTATTTTGAACAAGCACATAATGGACTATATGTACGTATGGCATTATTACTTCAAGTATTAGATAGAGCAGAATAAATATAAAAATAAAAGCACTCATTACAATCAAAAATGAGTGCTTTTTTGCTAAGAAAAGTAATTCGCTATTTATGGGGTGTTTATTTTAAAGTATAAATTGGTATAATTTAAGTTAAGAAAGGAGATAAAAAATGGACGTTAAAAAAATAGGAGAATTTATAGCTAAAAACCGTAAACTAAAAGGAATGACACAAGAACAGTTAGGAGAAAGGCTAGGTGTTAGCAACAAAACAATATCTCGATGGGAAAATGGAAATTATATGCCAGATTTATCGCTATTAAAACCATTAAGTGAAGAGTTAGGAATTACATTAAATGAACTATTAAGTGGAGAAGAAATAGAAAAAGATAATATAGAAGAAATTACAGAAAAAAGTATAATAAACACAATAGATTATACTAAAAAGAAAATAAGCAATCAACATAAAAAAACATCTATAACTTTAATGATAGTAGGTATAATAATAAGTATCTCAGCATTTACGATATTTGATGTAGAAAGTAGTTGGGGGGAAATATATTCAATATTAGGAAGTTTAATATTTATTATTGGACTATATAGAGAATTAAAAATAAAAAGAATATGGAAAAAAATACTTATATCAATAATTATATTTAGTATAATACTAACAGTATTTTTTGTAACAGACTATATAGGAGTGGTAAACTACAAAAGACCACCAAGATATAGATATGCAACTAAAACAACAAATATTATTTCATACTATAATCTATTCTATAATGTATATAGAATAAATGCAAATACAAAAAATGAATACTACATAATAGATGTTAAAAAAGAATATAATTCAGAAACTGTACCAATATTTCCATTTAATAAAGAAAGAAGCGGAATAGATAGCATAATTAAATATCAAAATAAATATATAGGAAACAATAGTAACATTGGAAATTTAATAGAAAGATTACCACTTTCAGAATATAGTTATGTATTTCAGATTGATTCAGAAAATTTTGGATTAATTATAAACTATAATACAACAGACTGGTATAATAATGAAAATCTATATATAGAAAAAAGTTTAGTATATAATACTGTTTCAATATTTGGTTTAATAGAAAATGTAGAATATATAAAATATAATTTTAGTGGTAATTCTTATAAAGTAACTAGAAGAGAAGTAGAAGAAAAGTATCCAAACTATTCTAAAATAGTAGAAAACAAAAAGATAAATAAAGAAGAATTTACAAACTGTGTAGAGCAAAAAATGAATGATAATGACTTTATAGAAAAAGTATATAAAGAAATAATTTAAAAAATCAATAGACATTTAGAAAAATTTCTAAATGTCTATTGACAATTATAATGGAAAATAGTATACTATATTTAGATAATTATCTAAATGAGATAAAGGAGGTAAATATATGGGAATGTCAGAGGTATTAAAAGCAATTTCAGATCCAGCAAGAAGAGAAATATTAGAAATGTTAAAAGAAGGAAAAAAGACAGCAGGAGAAATTGCAAGCAAATTTAATCTAACAGGAGCAACAGTATCATACCATTTATCAACACTAAAAAAAGCAGGTTTAATAGCAGAAACGAAGTATAAAAAATATATTTTCTATGAACTGAACATTTCTGTATTTGAAGAAGTATTGATATGGATAAAAGGATTAGGAGGGAATATAAATGAAAAAAATTAATAAAAAAATGTTAATAATAACAAGTATGATTTGCTTATTACCAATAATTATAGGAATAGCATTTTATAATACTTTACCAGAAAATATTGCAATTCACTTTGATATAAATAACAATCCTGATAATTACTTCCCAAAAGCAGTATTTGTGTTTGGAATGCCAGCAATAATGTTAATAATTCAAGTATTTTGCTGCATAATAAGTGATTTATCAGATAAAAATCCAGAAGCAAATAAAAAAGCAATAACAGTATATAAATTGATAATACCAATACTATCTATTATTATATATTGTGTAACAATTATGTATTCTACTGGAAAAGCAATAGATATTAGAAAAATAGTTATGTGTATACTTGGAATAATGTTTATAGTAATAGGAAATTATCTTCCAAAAACAATAGGCAGCCATAAATTTCCAAAGATAAAAGATGAAAAGATAGAGAAAAAGATGCTAAGAGTTTCTGGGTATATTCTTATAATAAATGGAATATTTGCTATAATAAGTATATTGTTTAGACCAATAGTAAGTGTAGTATTAATAAGTTTATTAGTATTAGAGACAATAATAATGTTTATATATGCTATAAATGCTAGTAGAAGTGTATAAAGCTCAAAAAATTGTTAAAATGTGTTATGGAAAGCTGAAAAAGGTAAATATCATTTTATTTGCCAACTTCTTACTTAAGTAGGAAAGGTAGCATATTTCTATATAAGGCGTAAAGACGGAAAAGAACTTTTGTGGATAGAAAGTATTTGCCCATTGGATATTCTCTAAACTTTGGGCTGCATATAAATTGAAAATTCGTTTTCCCGAAAGAAAAGGAAGTCTCAGGAATATTCCTGAGCCTTCTGGCATGTAAATGAGAAAGAGAATGGCTAAAAACAAAAGAAATTATTAGAAGAAAGATAGGTTTTGGTAATTAAGGGACTGATAATAAAGTTGGTCCTTTTAAAATATATTTATTGAAAAAAAAATCGAATTATGATAGAATGATTTTACTTTGAAGGAAACTAGAAAGGTAATGCTTAAGTAGATGGAAATATTAGATTTTGAAAAAGAATATATAAACAAAGTAAAAGAAATAAATCAAGGAAAGAAACTGAAATACAATATATTAACAATGGGCTGTATGCTTAATGAAAACGACTCAGAAAAATTATGTGGAATGATAGAAGAAATGGGTTATGAAAAATGTGAAGATGCTCAAAAATCAGATTTAATTGTATTTAATACATGTTGCGTTAGAGAAAACGCAGAAGACAAACTATTTGGAAAACTAGGAGAATTAAAAAAGTATAAAAAAGACACTGGAGCAATTATTGCTATCGGTGGTTGTATGATGCAAGAAAAACATATACAAGAAAAATTAAAAACAAGTTATCCATATTTTGATATTATGTTTGGAACACATACATTAAACAAATTTCCAGAAGACCTATATAAGACAATATTAGACAAAAAAAAGATAACAGATGTAATAGATATAGATGGAGAAATCTATGAAGGTATGCCAATAAAAAGAGAAAATAAAGTAAAAGCATCTGTAACTATAATGTATGGATGTAATAACTTTTGTACATATTGCATAGTTCCTTATGTAAGAGGAAGAGAAAGAAGCAGAAAGCCAGAAGATATAATAGGAGAAATAAAAGATTTAGCACAAGAAGGATATAAAGAAATAACACTTTTAGGGCAAAATGTAAATTCATATAATGGAGGAAACGGATACAAATTTTCAAATCTTCTAAAAGATGTAAACAAAATAGAAGGAATTGAGTTAATAAGATTTATATCACCACACCCAAAAGACTTTACAGAAGATGTTATAGAAGCAATAAAAACATCTGATAAAGTATGCAAAATATTACATCTTCCACTTCAATCAGGAAGTACAAATGTATTAAAAAGAATGAATAGAAAATATACAAAAGAACAATATTTAAACTTAGCAAAAAAAATAAAAAAAGAAATACCAAATGTTGTATTTTCAACAGATATAATAGTGGGATTTCCAGGAGAAACGGAAGAAGACTTTGAAGATACTTTAGATGTAGTTAGAGAAATGAAATATGAACAGGTATTTATGTTTATATATTCGAATAGGAAGCGGAACCCCAGCAGACACAATGGAAGGACAAATTCCAGAAGAAATAAAACATAAAAGATTTGATAGATTAAAGGAATTAGTAGAAAGCCAAGTAGAAGAAAATAATAGTAAATACTTAGGAACTATACAAAAAGTACTAGTTGAGGGAAAGAGCAAGACAAATAAAGAAATGCTTTCACGGAAGAACAGAAACAAACAAAGTAGTAATATTTGAAGGAACAGATGAACTAATAAACACAATAGCTAATGTAGAGATAATTCAAGATTGTTTATGGTATTTAAAAGGAAAATTAGAAAAATAGATATAAAGTTAGAAAAGAGTTGCATTTTGGCTAGGCATGTGAGACAAATATTGCATTCAACATACTAATGTATGTTGAATGGGAAGTTGTCCGAGTAGTAACGATGCCAAAATCCAATCATTTGTTAACGAAAGGAGATAATAAAATGGCAGAATACTCACCCATGATGCAACACTATTTAGATACAAAAGAACAATATAAAGACTGTATATTGTTTTACAGACTAGGAGACTTCTATGAGATGTTTTTTGAAGATGCACAAACAGCATCGAGAGAACTTGAAATAACTTTAACAGGAAGAGACTGTGGACAAGAAGAAAGAGCGCCAATGTGCGGTGTGCCATATCATGCAGCAAATATGTATATAGCAAAACTTATAGAAAAAGGATATAAAGTTGCAATATGTGAACAATTAGAAGACCCAAAAGCAGCAAAAGGAATAGTAAAAAGAGATGTAATAAGAGTTGTAACACCAGGAACACTAGTAGAAGACAATTTACTAGAAGAAAAGAAGAATAATTATATAATGTCAATATATAAACAAGGGATATTCTTTGGAATAGCTGTGTGTGATATATCAACAGGAGACTTTTTAACATCACAAATAAAAGAAACAAACAATTTCGCAAAATTACTAGACGAGATTGCAAGATATTACCCAGCAGAAATAGTAGTAAATGAAATGATGTATTCTTCATCAGAAGAAATAGGAAAAATAAAAGAAAGAATAGACTGCTATATATCAAATGTAGAAGATATAAAATTTAAATTTGATATAGAAAAACTAAAAGAACGATACAAAATTGAAAATGATAGTGGAGAAGAAATAAAAGAACTTGCAGACAAAGAATTTGCACTCGCAGCATCAAATGGGTTACTTGAATACATAATGCAAACACAAAAAGTAGAAATGGAACACTTAAATATTATAAAAATATATAATATAACAAAATATATGGCACTAGATATAAGCGCTAGAAGAAACCTAGAGCTAATAGAAAGAATGAAAGACAAAAGTAAAAGAGGAACATTGCTTTGGGTATTAGATAAAACATGTACATCAATGGGAGGAAGAATGCTTAGAAGATGGATAAGTGATCCACTTATAGATGTAAATGAAATAAATCGGAAGACTAGATGCAGTAAAAGAATTAAAATCAAATATGATGCTTAGAGGAGATGTAATAGACAGTCTAAAAAAGATATTTGATATAGAAAGAATAGCAGGAAAAATTGCGTATGGAAATGCAAATGCAAGAGACATGTTATCACTAAAATCATCAGTTTCAAAACTTCCAGAATTAAAAAATATTTTATCAAATGCAAAAACAACAATGTTAAAAGGAATTTATCAAGACCTAGACGAACTAAAAGACATATATGAATTAATAGAAAAATCAATAATAGAAGAACCAGGAATAACTATAACAGAAGGAAATATTATAAAACAAGGATATAATGAAGAAGTAGATAAATTAAAAGAAGCATCAACCAATGGAAAAGTCTGGCTTGTAGAGCTAGAAACAAAGGAAAAAGAAGAAACAGGAATAAAAAACTTAAAAGTAGGATTTAACAAAGTATTTGGATACTATATAGAAGTTACAAAATCAAATATAAATCTAGTTCCAGAAAGATATGTTAGAAAACAAACACTAACAAATGGAGAAAGATATATAACAGAAGAATTAAAGAAACTAGAAGACGTAATACTTGGTTCAGAGGGAAAATTAGTAGATTTAGAATATAAGCTATTCTTAGAAATTAGAGAAAAAATTTCCAAAGAAATTCCAAGAATACAAAAAACAGCGGAAGTAATTTCTACATTAGATGTACTTTGTTCATTTGCACAAGTTGCAGAAGACTTAAACTATGTAATGCCAGTAGTAGATAATAGTGGAGAAATAAACATAGAAGAAGGAAGGCATCCAGTAATTGAAAAAATGATCACATCAGGAAGTTTTGTACCAAATGATACATATATGAATAAAGATAGTGACAGACTTGGAATAATCACAGGACCAAACATGGCAGGAAAATCAACATATATGAGACAAGTTGCACTAATAACACTAATGGCACAGATACGGAAGTTTTGTACCAGCAAGAAGTGCTAAAATTGGAGTAGTAGACAAAATCTTTACAAGAGTAGGAGCATCAGACGATTTAAGTATGGGTCAAAGTACCTTTATGGTAGAAATGATGGAAGTAGCAAATATTTTAAAAGAAGCAACACAAAATAGTTTAGTAATACTTGATGAGATAGGAAGAGGAACATCAACATATGATGGACTATCTATTGCATGGGCAGTAGCAACATTTATGGCAGATAAGGAAAAATGTGGAGCAAAAACACTATTTGCAACACACTATCATGAATTAACAAAACTAGAAGAAAGAGTAGAAGGAGTAAAGAATTACTCAATAGCAGTAAAAGAAAAAGGAGAAGACATAATTTTCCTAAGAAAAATCGTAAAAGGTGGAACAGATGAAAGCTATGGAATACATGTTGCAAGACTAGCAGGAGTTCCAAAAGAAGTGCTAAAAAATGCAAGAGAAATATTAAAAAATCTAGAAAGAAAAAGTATGCTTGGAGAAAAGAATATGGAAAAAGCAGAAAAGCAAGGAGCAGGGCAATTAGATATGTATAATTATAAGATTGCAGAAATAGCACACGAACTAGACAAAATTAATGTAAATGAACTTACCCCTATTGATGCAATGAATATTTTAGTTAAATTAAAAGAAAGTGCAAGTTAATTTGAAAAATAAACGTCGCATAATTTTGTTGCAATTCAGTCAATTTCCAATCAACGTGCAAAAAGCACGCCTCATGGAATATTGACTTCGCGTGCTTAGTTCTGTTCGTTTCTTTTCCAAATTTAATCTAAAATTGAAGAAAGGATTAAGTTAAAATGGTATATAGGAAAGATACTAGAAAAATAAGTGTTGGAAATATAACTATTGGTGGAGATAACAGAGTTGTTATTCAATCAATGACAAATACAAAAACAAAAGATGTAGGAGCAACAGTAAAACAAATATTAGAACTAGAAAAAGTAGGCTGTGAAATAATAAGAGTTGCATGTCTTGATATAGAAGATGCAGAAAGTATAAAAGAAATAAAGAAAAGAATCCATATACCAATAGTTGCAGACATACACTTTGACTATAAGATAGCACTTAAAGCAATAGAAAGTGGAGTAGATAAATTAAGAATAAATCCAGGAAACATAGGTGGGAGAGAAAGAGTAGAAAAAGTAGTAAATGCTTGCAAAGAAAAAAACATACCAATAAGAATAGGAGTAAATGCAGGATCACTTGAAAAAGAACTATTGCAAAAATATGGAGGAAGCCCAACAGCAGAAGCAATGGTAGAAAGTGCATTAAAACATATAAAAATATTAGAAGAACTTAACTTTTATGATATATGTGTATCACTAAAGGCGTCTGATTTAGACCTATGCATAAAAGCATATGAAAAGGCAAGTGAAAGCTTTGATTATCCATTACATATAGGTATAACAGAAGCAGGAACTGCATTCTCAGGAACAATCAAATCAAGTATAGGACTAGGAGTGCTATTAAGAGAAGGTATAGGAAATACACTAAGAGTATCACTTTCAGATAATCCAGTAGAAGAAATAAAAGTTGCAAAAGAAATACTTAAAGACTGTGGACTATACAAAAAATCTCCAACATTTATATCTTGTCCTACATGTGGCAGGACACAGATAGACTTAATACCTATTGCAAAAGAAGTAGAAGAGTTTTTACAAACAATAGAATCAGATATAAAAGTTGCAGTAATGGGATGTGCAGTAAATGGACCAGGAGAAGCTAGAGAAGCAGATATAGGTATTGCTCGGAGGAATAGAAGAAGGACTTTTATTTAAAAAAGGAGAAATAATAAAGAAAGTACTACAAAAAGATATTGTAGAAGTATTAAAAAAAGAAATATTAGAAATGATTAAAGTATAAAACATAAAAGGACCAGCTAATCGAAAGACTGCTGATCCTTTTATGTTGGCTTTAGAGAAAATTTCATAGATTGTGTTCATAAATAAACTCCTCAGCCAGTTCCTGAAAACTTTGCCACAATGCAGGGTATACAAAGATATTGCCTGTATATTTCTTTTGCTTGGACAAATGCTCGTCTAATTGCTTACGCCATGTCTTTTTCCTCCTAATGTCAAAAATCGGGATACCTGTCAAAGGAAGAATTGTCGGTATTTTACTAATTTCTTCCAAAGGAATAAGATTATCTCTTAACATAAAGGTTTTAACCTCAGTATAAGAGCTATACATACCTCTAGAAGAAAAAAAGTAATTAGCAGACCAACTTTTACCATTCCTTGGGTTAATTACTCTCATATTTTCCAGGTCCCAAATGAATGAAGGAATTAGCACATTTTCAATAAAACGTTTATCAAGCCATAAATGGGTATACATACCGAACTTGATAGGGTCATTAGGAAAGAATAAATCCTTTTTGACGCGTTCAATGTCTGGTGCAACAAATCCTTCAACATAAGAAGCTTTGCGATAGTGCGAAAGAGTTTTTTTGGTAGCTGACATATCAGGGATTAGGTTACCTGCCATGAAATCTATTTTATTATAAGGCAGGTTAGAGGAAATCCGATAAAGTTCCTCTATAAAAGCAAAGTGAAAAAACATTGCTGGCATGATACTTCTCTCCTTTAATAAAATGAAGATTGTCATAGTAATCTGACAAGAGATCACTAATACTCTGCAAAACTGAAACTATAATAAAGTATAACATTTTAAAAAGATTATGTCAATTATTTATCCTATAGTTGACAAATATGTTAAGTTATTGTATAATTTTACCTAATGTATATCATATTATAAATATATGATTAAAATGAGATTTTAAAAATTAAATATTTGTTGAACGGAAAATTAAATATTTATTTATGCGATGTATCTAAGGAATATGCATCGTGATTTAAAATTGCAATTTAAAGATTGAAAAATAATTGCGTTTTAGAATAGACCTAGTCAGAAACACAATTCTTTTCAAATCAAATTTTGTGCATAAGAAAGGAATGGAAATAAAAAATGGCAGATACAAAAGAGAATCTAAAAAAGGATTCTAAACCAAGAAATCAAAAAAGAGTAAAACAAGAAAAAGTAAAGCAAGAAAAAAAGGAAATAAAAACTAAAGAAAATGTTATACCAGCAAAAGCTACAAAAAAAACAGGAAGAAGACCAAAAAAAATAGTAAAACAAAAAGAAGAAGTAAGGTTTAAAAAATCTCCTTTAAAGATAATACCACTTGGAGGATTACTTGAAATAGGTAAAAACATTACAGTATTTGAATATGAAGATGAAATAATTATAGTAGATTGTGGACTAGCATTCCCAACAGAAGACATGCTAGGAGTAGATTTAGTTGTGGCAGATACAACATATTTGGAAAGAAACAAAGACAAAATAAAAGGTTTATTTGTAACACATGGACATGAAGACCACATAGGCGGAATACCCTATCTTCTAAAACAAATTAATATACCTATATATGCAACAAGATTTACGATAGGTCTAATTAGAAATAAACTAGAAGAGCATGGATTATTAAGAAGCACAAAAATGTTTGAAGTAGAGCAGGGAACAACAATAGATGTAGGAAAAATGAAAGTAGAATTTATTAGAACATCACATAGTATACCAGATGCAGTAAGTTTTGCAATATATACTCCTGCAGGAATAGTAATGCATACAGGAGACTTCAAAATAGACTATACACCAATAGATGGACAAAAAATAGATTTTGGAAGATTGGCAGAAATAGGAAGAAAAGGAGTAACCCTTCTTATGTCAGACAGTACAAATGCAGAAAGGAAGGGCTTTACAAAATCAGAAAGTAGTATTGGAGAAACATTTGATGAACTATTTATGCATTGTAGAAAAAGAATAGTAGTTGCAACATTTGCCTCTAATGTGCATAGAGTTCAACAAATAATTGATGCATCAGTAGAAAATAATAGAAAAGTTGCAATATGTGGTAGAAGTATGGTAAAAATGATAGAAACAGCTACTGAACTTGGGTATATGGATATTCCAAAAAATACAATAATTGACATAGACTTAGTAAATAAGTATCCAGATGAAAATTTAACAATCATTACAACAGGAAGTCAAGGAGAGCCTATGTCAGCACTTACTAGAATGGCAGCAGGAGATCATAGAAAAGTAGAAATTACACCAAATGATTTAGTAATAATTTCAGCAAATCCAATACCAGGAAATGAAAAATTTGTATCAAAAGTAATAGATGATTTAATGCAAATAGGAGCAGAAGTAATATATAGTTCACTTGCAGATATTCACGTTTCAGGACATGGATGTCAAGAAGAACAAAAACTTATGTTATCATTAATCAAACCTAAATACTTCATGCCAGTACATGGAGAATACAGACAATTAATAGCACATGCAGAAACAGCACAAAAAATAGGTGTTCCACACGAAAATATATTCATAATGAAAAATGGACGAGTATTAGAAGTTACTCAAAATGAAACTAAAATAACAGGTTCTGTACCAGCAGGAAAGGTAATGGTAGATGGACTTGGAATAGGAGATGTTGGAAATATTGTTTTAAAAGACAGACAACATTTATCTCAAGATGGGCTAATAATAGTAGTAGTAGCAATAAATGGAGCAACAGGAGAGATAGTAACAGGACCAGAAATAATATCTAGAGGATTTGTCTATGTACGTGAATCTGAAAATTTAATGGAAGATATGAAAAGAATACTAAGACGTGAACTTACAAAACTTGAGAAAGAAAAAGTAACAGATTGGGCAGTAATAAAATTAACGATAAAGGACACATTAAAAGATTTCTTATTCCAAAAAAATAAAAGAAATCCAATGGTACTTCCTATAATATTAGAAGTGTAGACATAATATGGAAAACGTGATATAATCTAATTAACTCTGAAATTCAGAGAAATTTTATAGGAGGTGCTAGTATGAGACGGGACGACAGTGGTTTGTATGCACTCGCAATGCTGATGATGCTCTTGTTCCTTTTGTGGGCTTCGACAAGTTCTCAATCTATGCCTAAAAACGAGACAGAACCCACAAGGCAGGAAATGCGGCAGGAAGGACAGGAAACTTCTGAAATAAAAGAAAAAGAAGAACCTGAGACCCCTGCGCAGCAGGAGACAGTATCATCAAATGTAGAGCAAGATGCAAAACCTGATACCAAACCTGAAAACCAGCCAGAACTTTCTCCAGAAGAAATCCAGAAGCAGGAAATAGAGTATTTGTTAGGATACATCTATGGAACAACAACATATGATGGTTATGAAACAATGCAAATTGACTATGAACAAAGTATAGTTCAAATGTCAAAATACACCTATCAAGAATATCGAGAAGCAACATTGGAAATGTTAAAAGAGGCTATGACGGATTTAGGGATATCAGATGAAACTCTGGAAAGATACAACAAAGTAATTGGCAGAATTTCTAACAGGGGATACCTGCAAATTCCCCAGGACACTACATTAAGCAGGCAAGGCTTCCAAGATGGAGTAACATACAGTTCTTATAGGACAGCTGTAAGAGAACTTTACTATTCGAAAGACATTACAGAAGAACAATACAAGGAATATTGTGAGCGGTTGTCTTTTTATGAAGATGAGGACAATGGAGAAGTGGAAGATATAAACAATGAAACAGTGATGAGCAAAATCGAATACGCCAAGAAAGTCTTGACTGAGTATGGCAAAGAAAACGTCACTATACCATATTTTATTGAGGGCACTTAAAAAAGTGAAGCTAAGGAGCTTTACGTCAAACAGGGCTGGTTCTTTAACAAGAGCCAGTCCTGTTTGGATAATAACTAAGTAAAATATTAACAATAGACCTTGTATAAATAGAAGAATCATGATAAAATGTAAAGCAAATACAGAAAGGAGAGCTATGACAAGTATAAACGTCATACAAATATGAATATGGATTATAAAGAATTAGCAAATTTAATGTTCCCAGATATAAAGGATAGTAGTTACTATGAAGAAAAATATCCTGAAAGAAATTTAAAAGAAGGAGCTATGGTTGTAAGATTTGCACCAAGTCCAACAGGATTTGTTCATATAGGAGGAATTTTTACTAGTGTCATTTGTTCAAAAGTTGCAAAGCAAACAGATGGAGTATTTATGCTAAGAATAGAAGATACAGACCAAAAAAGAGAAGTTGAAAATGGAGTAAATGGAATAATAGATGCATTAAAAAAATTCAACTTAGAGCCAGACGAAGGAATGATAGACGAAGATACTTCAAAAGGAGCATATGGTTCATATAAGCAAAGTCAAAGAAAAGAAATATATCAATCATTTGCTAAAAAGCTAATAGAAGAAAAGAAAGCATACCCATGTTTCTGTAAACAAAAAGACTTAGAAGAAATGAGATCAAAACAAGAAAAAGCAAAATTAAGACCAGGATATTATGGAGAATGGGCAGCATGTAGAAATTTAGGGTTAGATGAAATAGAAAAAAGAATAAAAAATGGAGACGAATATATAATAAGATTCAAATCACAAGGAAATCCTGAAAAAAGAATTAAACATCATGATGTAGTAAAAGGAAATATAGATTTTCCAGAGAATGACCAAGACATAGTAATAATAAAATCAGACGGATTACCAACATACCATTTTGCACATGTAGTAGATGATCATTTAATGAGAACAACACATGTAATACGTGGAGACGAATGGTTATCATCATTACCTGTTCATATACAAATGTTCCAAGCATTAGGATTTAAACTTCCTAAATTTGCACACATTGCACCTATAATGAAAGAAGAAAACGGAGCAAAGAGAAAACTAAGTAAAAGGAAAGATCCAGAAGCAGCAGTTGAATTTTATTCAAAAGAAGGAATACCTTCAGATGCAGCAAAAGAATATTTACTAAATATAGCAAATTCAAATTTTGAACAATGGAGAAGACAAAACAAAACAGCATCAATAGATGAATTTGAACTTTCATTAAATAAAATGAGCGTAAGTGGAGCTCTTTTTGATATGGTAAAATTATTAGATATTTCAAAAACAGTAATATCTAGATATTCAAAAGAACAAGTATATGATATGGCACATGCCTGGGCTGAAGAATATGACGAAGAATTGAAGAAAATACTTGATGAAGATAAAGAATATACTTTAAAAGTTTTAGGAATAGAAAGAGGAAATGAAAAACCAAGAAAAGATATAGCAAAATGGTCAGAAATAAAAGAAAATATAGAATATATGTATGATAATAGATTTTTAAATAGTAATATAGAATACGAATATCAAAACATTAATGATAAAGAAGAAATCAAAAAAATCATTACTGAGTACATGGAAAATAAATTTGATATATCAGACGATAAACAAACTTGGTTTAATAAAATAAAAGATGTAGCAGAAAAGTTTGGTTATGCAAGAGAAGTAAAAGAATATAAACAAAATCCAGATAACTATAAAGGACATGTTGGAGATGTAAGTACAGTAATAAGAATAGCATTAACTGGTAGAGCCAATACTCCAGATATGTATGAAATAATGCAAGTATTAGGAAAAGATAGTATTATGGCAAGATTAAATAAAGCAATAAAAGAATAAATATATACTAGTTTTATAGTTGGAGGAGTAATTTTATTGAGGAATATAAAATTAACAATTGAATATGATGGGAGAGACTTTGGAGGATGGCAAAAGCAACCTAACAAACTAAATATTCAAGGAGAAATAGAAAAAGTAATAGGAATAATAACACACGAAGAAATAGAACTTAATGCATCAGGAAGAACAGATGCAGGAGTTAATGCAATTCGGACAAGTTGCAAATTTTAAGACGAATAATAATATAAATCTAGATAAACTTATACTTGCGATAAATAGTAATCTAAAAAATTCAATAAGAATAAAATCAGCAGAAGAAGTAGCAGAAGAATTTCATGCAAGATACAATTGTAAAGAAAAAACATATAGATACATAATAGACAATACAAAATATGGAAGTGCAATATATAGACATTTAGAATATCATATACCACAAAAATTAGACTTAGAAAAAATGAAAGAAGCTGCAAAATATTTTGAAGGAACACATGATTTTAAAGCATTTAAGGCAAGTGGTACTAGTAGTAAAAGTAGTGTAAGAACAGTATATAAAGCAAAAGTTGAAGGTATAGAAGATAAAATAGTAATAGAACTTACTGGAAATGGTTTTTTATATAATATGGTAAGAATAGTATCAGGAACTTTAGTAGATGTGGGACTTCGGAAAAATTGAGCCAAGAGAAATACCAGAAATTATAAATGAAGGAAATAGGCAAAAAGCAGGAAAAACACTTCCTGCACATGCACTATATTTAGTAGAAGTAAAATATTAAAAAAGTAACAATAATTTAAAAAAATTCATAATATATCTTAAGAAAAAAGAACGGATTAACAAATTCTAAAAAACAAAGCTTTGAGAATTTGTAATATTCGCATAATTATCTTCTAAAGAAATTACAATTAAAATTGTAATTTCCTAGAATATAAATAATTTTAAGGAGATACATATTATGAATTTTTTATTATTACTTTTTGCTTTGCCAATAGCTACAATAATTATAGCAAGCGTTTTAGAAACAGTATTAAAAAGTCCTATTGCAGTTGCAGCACTCACATTCGCAATATATCTCATTGTTACATTTGCAGCATTTGATGCAAGCTTTTTAGTATACGCAATATTATATACTATACTTGCATTTGTTTCAGCAGTAATCACTAGAGCAATAATGAATCTTGTCAATGATGACGACGATGATGACATAATAGAAAATGGATGTGGTTGCAACAATAATAACAATTCTTCTAATAATGGCTGTGGATGTGGTTGTGGCAATAGAAATGTGTACAATAGGTATTACAGATAATTTAACCTATATCTAAATTCAAAAAAGTAAAATTCTGAATAAATAAATAGGTATAAAAAGCTGCAAAAAATCCTTGCATTAATTTGCCTATAATATAAGGTTTAATAGAAATATCAGAATTAGAAGTTATACTTAATACTTGAAGTAGTATAGAAATTCCACCAAATCCAAGCAAAAATGCACAAATTATAATACTAATAGATATTTTTTTAATAGGAATACTAGTAATAATTGATACACCATTTGTAAGCTCAATAATACCAGATAGAATGCCATTTATGAAGCTATTTGGAATATCTAATGCATTAAATATAGGTCCAAGAATTTGAGAAAATATCACAAAAAATCCTGTATTTTTAAGGATAGATATAATTACACTAAAAAGCATAACAAATCCACCAATCATAACAATAGTAGAAACAGAAGACATGATACTATTTTGTAAGATACTTCCTAAAGAACTTAATTTAGGAGGTATTTTAGTTTTCTTATTTGAAAAAGAAAAAAAGGTAGTATTTTTTTGACCGAGAGTTCTTTTTCCAAAATCTAAATAAAAAACCAACAGTTAGACAAGCAAGTAAGTGAGTTACAAAAAGTAAAAGACCAATAGTAGTATTTCCAAAAAGAGAAATACCAACAGTACCAATTATAAATAGAGGTCCAGAATTATTAGTAAATGTAAGTAATCTTTCGCCTTCCTCTTTAGTGCATATTCCTTGTTTCCTAAAATTTGTAACAATTTTTGCTCCAACAGGATAACCGACTAATAATTCCCATTATAAGAGGAAAAGCACCTTCACCAGGCACATTAAAAATAGGTTTCATAAATTTATTTAACTTTTTACCAAGATAATCAATAATAGTTGTGTGAGAAAGAAGCTCACAAGCTATAAAAAATGGTAAAAGAGCAGGAACAACAGAAGATACCCAGAGAGTCAAGCCCTCTTTTGAAGCTACTAAATTATCCCTTGAAAATGCAATAAGCCCTATTGCAAATAAAACAAAGATAATTGTTAAAATATTATCTTTTAAAGATATAAAAATAAAATTTGTTTTTACAGTTCTACTTTTCATATGGAAATTATATGAAAAAGAAAAGAAAGTATGACAATAGTTTAATTCTCAACAAAAGTCACAATATCATCTATATTACATTCTAAAATATAACAGAAAATTTTAAGATATTCAGCATTAATTAAAGTAACATTGCCTGAACAATAATTACATATTGTATCATATCTAATATTTGAAATTTTTGATAATCTGTATCTTGTTATATTTTTTAATTTTAGAATATCAGATAAATGCCATTCTAAGTGACCATTAACTTTTAATAAATTATTTCCTAAAATATTTTTATCGAATTTACTCATATAATATCTACCTTTCCGGGTTTTTATATAGAATATCAAAAATATAACGTCTTGACATTATACGTTCGAAACGCTATAATAATTATGACGTCTGAAACGTCATAATTATATTTTAAATAAAAAACTCTCTTTATGGTTGGAAGCTAGGATAGTTTTGGTTTTGTTTGGTTTTGGCTTT
>CANPCK010000002.1 GCA_947572545.1 uncultured Clostridium sp.
TTTCATTCTGTTTTCTGAATTAACTTTTCTTAAACGTACATCTGTTATTTGCATTGTTTGTTCACCGCCTTATAAATGTAATAAATTTTGTACATCTTATTTTATGTACAAGATTATTATTCGCCAAAAAAATTTTTTTTCCTTCTATTTTTTACAAATTTTTTTAAGATATATCTTTAATTTTATTTTTTTATGAGTTATAATCTTATTATAAGTAGATTTTTTAGTTTTTGAAAAGGTGATTAATTTATGAAAATTTTTAAAAGATTATTATTATTTATTTTTATTGTTTGTTTAATTGGATTAATTTATTTTGTATTTAATGGATATATTTTATATAAAGAAGCTATGGATGAAAAAAGTCTTGAAGATAGAATTTCAGCTTTACAAAATGATGAACACTTTATTCACTACAATGAACTTCCTAAATATTATTTAGATGCTGTAGTTTCTATTGAAGACCACAGATTTTATAATCATTCAGGTGTAGATTTTATTGCAACTGCTCGTGCTTTTAGAAATAATATAAGAGCTGGAAAAGCCAAGGAAGGTGGAAGTTCTATTAGTCAACAAGTTGCAAAGAATTTATGTTTTACTCAAGAAAAAACTTTATATAGGAAAGTAGCTGAACTCTTTGTTGTTTATCATTTAGAAAAGGATTATTCTAAAGAGGAAATATTAGAATTATACATTAATAATATGTATTTTGGAAGTGGATATTATAATATTTATAATGCTAGTATGGGATATTACAATAAAGAGCCTAAAGATTTAACTCTCTATGAAGCAACTCTTCTTGCTGGTGTTCCTAATGCTCCTTCTGTATATGATCCAAGCAAAAACTTAAAACTAGCTGAAGAAAGACAATCCCAAGTTTTAGATGCAATGGTAGAATTTAATAAGTTGTCTATAGATGATGCAAATAGTGTAAAAGAAATTCAGCAAACTAAATAACATTAATATTTACAGGCGGTGGCAAACCCTTTCGAATTTGCCACCGCCTGCTTTGTAAGGTCTTCATTTTTTGACCTCTTCGAGGAACTTCAAGATATCCTTGCTATATGGAACTGTGATTACTGCGTTGCCGTCATATAAGACAAAATACTTTCTTGTTTTTGTACAAGTAAATATCCTCTGCATCACTCTTTTGTCTCCTTCACTGTAGCAAAAGATGATTATGTCTTCCTTGACCTCAACGCTATAATCGTAATCGCGTGGAATGAATATGGGTTTTAGAACATCAATAGCAATCATTATCCCTCCCATGATGATTGTTCTTTTAATCAATGGAAGGATGTTCTCCACCTCAATAATTCCATTCCCCAATTCAGCAAAGTCCAGCAGAGTAGATATGATGAGCACCAACCACAAGATTCCTAAAATCACTCCTGTAATTTCATAATAGTTCCGCTTAAATCTGTACATAAATCATTCCTCCTACAAAATTCACATATTGGTGTCTAGGTACATTTTTATTATACCATTTTTCACTATTTTTTTCAAGTTGAATTCAACTTGCGCTTCTTGTTCACATAAATTAAGTAAGATTTTTTTATTTCTTCCTCATTAATTCTTCAATTAATCTCTATCAAATATTAATTTTATTCCCCATAATCCTGAAATTCCTACTAATGTATAAATTATTCTGCTAATAACTGACATTGTTCCAAATATGGTATCAACTAAATTAAAATTAAATATTCCAATTAATCCCCAATTTATAGCTCCTATTATAATTAAAATTAGAGCAATTGTATCTATAATCTTCATTTTAATCTCCTCTTTTATCTAATATATATTTTTTATTATGTCTAATTTTCTTAAAATTATCACTTCTATTTTTTTAATTCTATAATATTAGCTGTGGTAGAAAAAAACTTCAAATATTTTTATATAAAGGGAGTAAAATATTTTTTATTGTCTATTTACTTTAAAAATACAAAGACTTGATATTAAAAATTGCTTCTTTTATATAATTAGCACTTTTTTTATATTGCTCAAAAACAATTTCAAACCCATCTTCATCATCACATACAAAATTCCAATAGTCTTTTCCAATCAATAGTTCTTTTTCATCGAAATATTGTCTTACTTGGCTTTGTTTCCAATCATTTCCTTCACCAAACTTATTATAAGCTGTTGCAAACAAAACTTTTATTTTTTCATCACTATTTTCCAACTTATTCTTTAATAAAAAATATTCTCTTAATAATTCTATTTTTTCAGCTTTAGACTTCTTATTATCTAAATCTCCTCCTGCTTTTAGTTCTATTATATAATGTTCTCTTTTTTCTGGGCTATAGAAATAGTTATCTGTTTCATGACTAGTCATATAGCTAGTTATATCTCTAGGTTTTACCCAAGAAAAGCTTTCATAATCTTCCTTTTTTGGTAATACATGATCATTATATACTGTCATTAAGTAATCAATATGTTGTGTCTGTTGTGGTAGTAAATAAGATTCAATTCTGCCATTTACTTCATATGATAATTTTGCAATTGCATTTCCTACATTTTCTAATACGTTCCCAAAACTCGAATCAAATGATCTTACAAATGCTGAATAAAACATAAATTCTTCTCCCAATTCTGCCATAAAAACATTATTCTTTTTAGAGTTAATCACCCCACTTGGGTCATTAACTTCTTTTCCATGTCTTAATTCAAACCCATCTGAAAAACTTTTTATACTACTATCTATTATTTCATTAATTGCTTTTCTTTTTAAATTTTCCATTTTCTATAATTCCCCTTAATAGTTTGTTATCAATAAATGCTCCACATCTTTATCATTTCTATTTTGAAAACTTACAAGATATTTTTTATCAAATGTTTTTATTTTAAATTCTTTTGTATTATATAAATTATAAATGAATTCTGTATTTTTTATAATTAGCATTATATTAGCTTTAGTATTTTTTAAATATTCACATAGTCTTACTTGATCTTTTTTTACAAATTCATTTTTAGCATAAGTGGAAAATTCTGTATCATATGGTGGATCTAAGAATATGAAATCTCCTCTTTCAGGCTTTACTTCTTTAAGGAATACTTCAAAGTCATCACAGTATATTTGAGTTTGCTCCATATACTCTTTTATTTCTTTAGAATCTATATATTCTATCTTTTTAATAAATTCCTTTCTATTGTAACTTATTCCCCCATATGGTACATTGAATTTTCCGTTTTTTATTATATCTGAACATTGATGCATAACAAAATTCTCTAATAAAATAAAATATCGCTGTATAAAAAGACATATTAATATTTAATTTTTCAGCTTCATTATACAAATGTCTAAAATGCATATAGAATGCACTCTTAAATGCACATTCAATATTGTCAAGTGTATCCTTTTTATTCATTAGTTTTCTTTGTTTTTCAATTTTAAACATTCTATTCATCTTAAATATTAAATTTTTTGCTATTTCATTTATAAAGTTGTCTATCTCTATATTAAAATCCGATGATAATATTCCATTAAATTCTTCGGCATGTTTTATTACAAAATCATATATTTTATCATTAAATTTAGTTTTTAAATTTTTACTTTCACTATTATTATTCAGATTTTTACAATAATCTCTATATATCTTCAATAGTTCAATAGAATTGTTTTCAACAACGCTTTCTAGTAATGTCCAATTTTTATATATTGCTTTTAAGTTACTAAAGAATTCTCTATCATTATTTTTTATACATCTATACAAATTAATTAATTCTTCCGATTTATCATTAATGATTGATTTTTTTACATTTAACTTAAAATAAACTGCACCTCCACCAATAAAAGGCTCTATATATCTTTTTATATTACTTGGTAAATTTTCTTTTATATAAGGTAATTCTTTTTCTTTTCCACCTGCCCACTTTATTATTGGATTCATAAAAACTCTCCTTCATTTTAACTATTTATTTTATATCATAAAATATAAATTTTAACAACAATTTATTACATATTTCTAAAGTATTTTACCTCAACTATTGACATTGAACCATTAAAAGAGAGTTAGAGAAAGTTCCCTTTCTCTAACTCTATCATGGTGGCTTGAAGTGGAATCGAACCACTGACACGAGGATTTTCAGTCCTCTGCTCTACCAACTGAGCTATCAAGCCAAAATATATAATTTCCTAAAATCAAAAAAAAATGGCGACCTGGAACGGGCTCGAACCGTCGACCTCTAGCGTGACAGGCTAGCGTTCTAACCAACTGAACTACCAGGCCGTAAAAAAATGGTGGGCGCTATAGGGCTCGAACCTATGACCTCCTGCTTGTAAGGCAGATGCTCTCCCAGCTGAGCTAAGCGCCCATTTCCTTCGGCGAATTCTAGTATACTAAATTTTATAGTAATTGTCAATAGTTATTTCTAATTTTTTTAAATTTTTTTGTTAATATACTAGAATTCTTACCTATTTTTATATTTATTTCATTTTTTCTTTTATCACTTCTATTGCTTTCTTTTCTTGTTCTTCTATTCCTTCTGCTTTGTAATCTGCTTCTATTCCAACTTCATTAATTTTTGCTTCTTTTGGTGTATAATATTCAGCTGATGTTACTTTTAAAGCTCCTCCATTTGATAAATATATGAGTTCTTGTATAACTCCTTTACCATAAGTCTTTTCTCCAACTATTACTGCTTTTTCATTATCTTTAAGTGCTGCTGCAACTATTTCTGATGCACTCGCAGTTGCTCCATTTGTAATCAAAACTATTGGCATATTAATTGTAGCTGCTGTTTTTGATTTAGTTACTTCTCTTTTTTCGTCTTTATCTACAGTAATTAACATAGTATCATCTTTATCGCACATCAAGTCTGCTATATCTAATGCCTCATCTACAAGTCCTCCTCCATTGTATCTTAAATCAATTATTAGAGATTTTGCTCCTTCGGCTAGTAGTTTGTTATATGCGCTTAAGAAATCGTCTTTACAGCCTTCGTCGAACGTTTCAATATATATATATCCTATATTTTCTTCTAGCATTCTGTTTACAACATAGTTTATATGGACTCCTCCTCTAGTTACTTTTACATCAAATGTCTCTTCTCCTCTTTTTATAGTAAGTTCTACTTCTGTCCCTTCTTCTCCTTTAATATGATTTGACATTTCATTTATGTCTTTTGCTTTATATTCTTTCCCATCAACTTTAAGAATTTCATCTCCTGTTTTTAATCCCGCTTTTTCTGCTGGAGAATTTTCAATAGGTGCTTGGATTATTACCACATCTTTTGCTGGATCTGCTTGCATATATACTCCTATACCTACAAAATTCCCAAGAGTTGATGCTGAAAAATCTTCAAGTTCTTCTTTTGTATAATATTCTGTATATACATCTCCTACTGATTCAACCATACCTTTTAATGCACCATCAATCAGTTTTTGCTTATCTATTTCTCCAATATATTTTTCTTCAATTATCTCTGAAATTGCAGATAATGCTATCTCTAACTGTTCGTTTATTTCTGCATCATCTCTAGCAGTTATAAAATATTTTCTGCTTCCATCATAATTCATAATATTGGCAACAATAAATGTTACTATTGATACTACAATAATAAGCATTATAGTTCTATATACTGTCTTCCATCTTTTATTTTCCATATAAAATCCTCCAGATAAATTATATTCATTTTTTGCTAATTAAATTCACTTAAAGAAAAAGTTCTTTAAGTGAATTTAAAAGCCATATTTATTTGTTAAAATATCCCATTGGGTTAACGTATGAACCATTTGCTATTGTTGCAAAATGTACATGGTATCCTGTTGAATTTCCAGTTGATCCTACTGTTCCTATTTGTTGCCCTCTCGAAACGCTTTGTCCTACATTTACATCTACGCTTGTGCAATGTCCATAAAGTGTTACTAGTCCTCCTCCATGTGATATCATTATGTAATTTCCTAATGTTCCTCCACATCCGCATTTACTTGCATAGTTATGAGGACAAGACTTATATGTTTTCATTACTACACCTGCTTCTGCTGCAAGTACTCTTGATCCCTTTGCAGAAGCTAAATCAACTCCTCTATGATATGCTGTTCCTACTCCTCCTGTTGCAGCTGATCCTCTATATCCAAATGGAGATGATATTTTGGTATAATCAGGAGCTGGCCATTCCAATTTTCCTCCTTTATATACGTGCCCACCTGCTGTAGACATTGCAGCTTTTCTTGCAATCTCTCTTAATTCGTCTTCCATCTTTTCAAGAGCTTCATTACCTGCATCTATTTCTTGTTGTAACTTCTTTTGTTCATCATTAAGTTGAGAAACCATTTTATTTTTATTTGAACGTTTATTAGTTAATGCTATCTCTTCTATTTTTAATTTAGATTGCTTTTCACTTACTTCATTTTGCTTTTTTTCTACTGTTTTTTTAGAATTTTCTATTGTAATTTTTTGTTTCTCTATTTGATCTAATAATTTTGTATCATATTCAGCTACTTTTTCTATTACATAGTATCTTGAAATAAAGTCTGATAAACTCTTTGAGTTTAGTAATACATCCAAATATGAAACTTTGCCCATTTTATATTGAGCTACCATTCTAGCCTTAAGTGATTCATATTGACCATTGTACTTTTCTTCCTCTTCTTTCAATTGCCCTTCTAGTGTAGATATTTCACTATTTAATTTACTAAGTTCATAGTTAAGGTTAGATATAGCATCTTGCTTCTCTGATATTTCTGCATTTAGTTTATTTATCTCATCCATTGCACCATCTACTTCGCCTTCTATGTCATCAATTCTATCTTCTGCTTGATCTATTTTATCTTTTATCTCTTTTTGTTGGTTTCTTATTTCATCCTCTGTTGCTGCACAGCTTAATACCGAAATTGATAATATCATTAAAGTTAATATCACTCCAATTACTTTTTTTGCCATATTAATTTTCCTCCATTCACTCTTACTTTTATACCTCTAAATATTTTCTCATTGAAATTGAACTTCCGCACAATTCCTATTCCTGCACCAAGTATTATATATGTCATAAGCAATAAGTTAAATATATCTGCAAATGTATATAGTTTTACATTTAGTTCTGCAAATGTATTTGTTTGTACAATGTTATTTGTTGCTACATTATATAATAGCCCAACAATAAAAATTGTTATTAAGGCTGCAACAACTCCAATTATAATACCTTCAACTATAAATGGCCATCTTATAAAACCATTTGTTGCGCCTACATATTTCATTATTGATATTTCTTTTCTTCTTGCATGTACAGTAAGTTTTATTGTATTTGTTATTATAAATATTGAAATTATTACTAAAATTGTAAGAATGGCTAAAGTTACAAGTCTTATGCCTTTTGTTATATTCATAAGCATTGATATAGTTTTATTACTACTCTCTATACTATCTACTTTTTCAATCTGACTAATCTGTTCTTGTACATTACTATTTAAGCCTAAATCTGTTAATGTTACTATGTAAGAATCTGGCATAAATTCATCTAATGTTTCAAGTATTGATGCATATTCTTGTAGGCTTGAAAGCATTTCATTATATCCTTGCTCTCCAGAAACAAATTCTACTGTATTTACCCCTTCTATTGCTCTTATTTTAGTTTCTATATCTTTTTCTTCTTCTTCTGTTGTTCCTATCTCTAAATATACCTGTATTCCTTGTTCTGATTCCACTTGATCCATTATATAATTAATATTTTCTCCAAGAATAAAAAATAATCCAAACATAAGCATAGCCATGCACATTATTACAAGTGCTGCTCCTGTCGATTTCTTATTTTTTAGAACATTTTTAAATCCTTCTCCTATCAAATACCCCATTATATTATATCTCACTGTCATAACCACCCTTTTTATCATCTCTTACTATATTGCCTTTTTCTATCTGTATAACTCTTTTTTTCATTTTATCTACTATGTCTTTTGCATGTGTTGCAACAATTATTGTAGTTCCTCTCATATTGATTTCATTAAGTAAGTTCATAATGTCCCAAGCTGTATCTGGATCTAAGTTTCCGAGTAGGCTCGTCCGCAATTAGCATTGAAGGATTATTTACTAATGCTCTTGCTAAAGCAACTCTTTGTTGTTCTCCTCCTGATAATTCATTTGGATACATTTTTGCTTTGCCACTTAAGCCTACTAAAGATAATACCATTGGTACTTGCCTTCTAATATGTCTTCTTGTTGCTCTTACTATGTACATTGCATATGCAACATTGTCATATACTGTCTTATCTGGTAATAATCTAAAGTCTTGAAAAACCACTCCCATACTTCTTCTAAGATATGGTACTCTGTTTCTTTTTAAAAATGTTGTATCTTTTCCATTTATTATAATATTTCCTGATGTGGGTTCTTCTTCTTTTAATATGAGTTTTATTAATGTTGATTTTCCTGAGCCTGAACTTCCTACTAAAAATGCAAATTCCCCTTTTTCTATTATGAAATTTGCATTGTGTACAGCTTCTGTACCTGTAGAATATTTTTTCTTTACATTTCTGAATTCTATCATTGTTTTAAATATACCTTTCTTATAGTTTGGAAAAGAATTAGTATAGTGCTAGGCAAACAAGAATAAAAGCAATGAGGCGTGCTTATGCACGTTGATTTGCTTTTATTTGAAGTCTAACAACACAATATGCTGATTATTTTTCAAACTTCCCCTCGTGGTTATATATTTTCTCTGTATATATAATAACAATAATTCTTAATTATTGCAATAGTTTTTTTTGTAAAAAAAAGATAATTTTTCTTGTTTTTTGTTAGAAATCTAACATTTTGCTAGTTTTTATTTGAGTAATAGTTCACAAAAAATTCACAAAAATAGAGTGGTATATATTATCACTCTATTTTTAACTAAATTAATTATTTTTCATCTTCTCAATTTCAGCATGTCTCTTAACTTTTTGTGTAGTTGTTTTTATCATAGGTTCATCTGTAAGAACAAGTTTCTTCATGTATTTATATTTTGGAAGTTTTGTATTTATTTCTTTAATGTCGTTCCAAACTATATCTCTAAACTCCTCTTCTGGTATCTCTCCATATTTTTCTTTTACATAGTCTTTATTATATACAATTTTTACTGATACAAGCAAGTCATCATCTTTTTCTTCTCCATATACCATGCTTTCAGCAACATAAGGAAGATTATTAATTAGTACTTCTAATTCTTCTGGATAAATATTTTTTCCATTTTTCAAAACTATTACATTCTTCTTTCTTCCTGCAATAAAGAAAATTCCATCTTTATCAATATAACCTAAATCTCCTGTATGAAACCATCCATCTTTTAGAATTTCATTCGTTGCTTCTTCATCCTCATAATATCCTAACATTACATTTGGCCCTTTTGCAATAATCTCACCAATTCCTTCCTCATTAGGATTGTCTATTCTCATTTCTACATCTGGCATTGGATATCCAATAGAACCATATCTTATAGTTTTTTCTGTTTCTGCTGAAAGTACTGGAGATGTTTCTGTTAATCCGTATCCTTGTATAGTAAGTATTCCTAAGTCGTTTAATCCTTTTGCAACTCTTTTATCAAGAGCTGATGCTCCACTTACAATAAACCTTATTTCTCCACCTAATTCATTTAAAACTTCTTTAAATAATTTTCTTCTTATATCAATTCCAAATTTTAATAAGAAATTACTAAATCCTTTTGCAAATTTTATTAACTTTGTTTTTCCCTTTTTCTCTATACCTGCTTCTATCTTTTTATACATTGATTCTATTAAAAGCGGTACACAAATAAATATTGTTACTTTATATTCTTTTAAATTTTCTTGTATATGTCTTAATCCATCACAGAATACATTTTTTACTCCCTTTGATAGAAATATCATTATTCCTGTTGAGCCAAATGTATGATGGAATGGTAAAAACGCAATGTTTGTGTCTGTATTAAATATTCCTTCTACTTTACTCATCGAATTTATATTACTCGCTATATTTTTATGTGATAACATAACAGCTTTAGATAGTGACGTTGTTCCTGACGTAAATACTATTGCAGCCACTTTTTCTCTATCTATTTTAGCTTTTATATATTCTGTATTTCCTGATTTTATTAATTCTTTACCTTTTTCTATAAGCTCTTTCATTGTGTTTAAATCTTCTATTTCATCCATACAAATTATTTTCTTTAACGCTGTTTCTTTTTTATCTATAATTTTATTTAATATTTCTACATAGTTAGCTTCACAAAAAATCACTTCTGCTTTAGATTTTTTGATGGACATTTCTATTTCGTCTTCTGGTAATCCTTTATCTAATGGAACAACAATTCCTACTCCATTAATAACTGCTGTATATGATGTTACCCACTCATATCTATTTTTTCCTATTACAGCTATTCTCTTGTCTTTATATCCCATATCTATTAAAGCTGTTCCAAGTGCATTTACTTCTTCTCCAAATGTTTTATATGATATATTTTCATAATTTACATTTTTTCCTTCTTTATGTTTTATTACAAAAGCTGTGTGATTAGCAAATTCTGTACAAGCATTATTTATCATGTCCTTTAAATTTTCAAATTCTTTGACATTATACAAGATTTCATTTTTCATATAATATTCCCCAAATCCTTCCTTAAATCAAAAAACTAATTTAAAAAAGAATTAGTATTATTGCTAAAGCTGTTAAGACTTTTACTCTTATATCCCTTGTATACAATTTTCCTCACAAAATTATATACTTTCAACCAATTATTTTTTAAATTTATCTAGTTTATAATACTAGATTATCACATACCAAATATTAAGTCAATTACTTTGACCATTCATTCTACGATTTTATTTTTCCCTTAATTCATTAACACATCTTTCTAAATTTCTTATTAAAAAATCCACATCTTCTTTTGTATTATGCTCTCCAAATGTTGTTCTTATTGAACCATTTATATATTCTTTTGGGGTTCCGTATTGCTAAAAGAACATGTGAAGGGCTTTGTACTTCTGAATTACATGCTGAACCTGTTGATACACATATTCCGCACTTCGTCTAGTTTTAAAAGTAAAGAATTTCCATCTATATTTTTAAATGATATATTCGCATTACCTGACAGTCTATCATGTCTGTCTCCATTTATATAAATATCTGGTATCCTTTTTTCTATATTTGAAATATAGTATTCTCTTAAATCTAATAATTTTTCGTTATATTTGTCTATGTTTTTATATGCTAGTTCTATTGCTTTCCCGTAGTCCCACAATTTCTGCCACATTTTCTGTTCCTGCTCTTTTATCTTTTTCTTGGTGTCCTCCGATCTTGTATTTTATCAAATTTTACTCCTTCTCTTACATATAGTGCTCCTACTCCCTTTGGTCCATAGAATTTATGTGCCGACATTGATAACATATCAATATTATCTTTTTGTACATCTATTTTTAAATTTCCGCATAGCCTGAACACTATCAGTATGAAAATATACTTTGTGTCTTTTTGCAATTTCTCCTATTTCTTTTATTGGCTCTATTGTTCCTATTTCATTATTTGCTGTCATTATTGATATTAGAATTGTTTTTTCTGTTATACTATTTTCAAGTTCTGCTAAATTTATTTTTCCATTTTCATCTACATTCAAGTATGTTATTCTAAATCCTTCTTTTTCTAAACTCTCACATGTTCCTAACACTGCATGATGTTCTATTTTTGTTGTTATTATATGATTTCCTTTGTCTTTATTAGCATATGCTACTCCTTTTATTGCTAGATTATCACTTTCGCTTCCACAACCTGTAAAGTATATTTCTTTTGGGCTTTTTGCTCCTATTGATTTTGCAACTTGTTCTCTTGCATGATTAAGTGCTACCCTATTGTGTCTCCCTATCGTATATATTGATGATGGATTTCCATAATTTAATCCAAAGTATGGTATCATTTCTTTCAAGACTTCATCTTTTACATATGTTGTTGCTGCATGGTCAAAATATCGTATTTTATCCATTTTTAACCTCCATTCGAGCTGATTTATAACTCTATTATTTCTTCCTCTTTCATTAATTAGTGAGAATGAAAGAGATTAAATTTAGCCATTTCAAAATTCGTAGAATTTTGAAAGCAATAGAATTCATGATAGTGTAAAACTTGTTTTTACACTATATCCTTCTCTTTATTTTATTATATGCAGTAAACAAAAATTTAACATTTTTTGTTATTTCTACTTAAAATAAAATTTGAAATTTTATGCAAAATGTGCTATAATATAATTGTACCTAGGGCTTTAAGCCCACACACAATATTATTTTAGGGTCTAGTCAACCCACTTAGGTAGTATGAAAGTTATGTTCTATACCTAAGTAACAAGTGGAGGAAAAACCATGAAAACCAGCAAGTTCTTCACCCCAGCATTGATCCTTTGCGTCATCCTGAGTATTTTCGCAGTTGCTTTTGCCTTCGATTTCATTATCGGAGACAATTACCGCCATTATACTCCTGGTGAGCCCGATACCGCGTCCACACTTCCCGCACCGCCTGTGCCGTCCGTTTCTTCTGTTTCGCCCGCAGCTTCGTTATCCAACATTCTCATTAACAGCAATGACTCCATCTCCAATATTGACAAGTATTGGCAGTTAAAAACCAGCGAGATCATGGAAACCGCAGTAGAATGTACTCCCTCTCTGGACTACATATGTCCATATGCTGACAGCAAGTGTGTTAGCACCATCGAATTTACTGATGTTGACAAGCACCTTACAACTTGGGATATCCACATCTTCAATTTGGACAATGTCATCGGCACTTGGATTGTCAGTGAGACCGGCAATACACTTACATTCTATGGAAATACATATCTTTACACCTTGGACAATGTGAACGTGCACATTGGAAGCTATCTTTCGGATGGTGAAAAAAACTTCTATGAAGGGCATCTGTGTGTGTATCCTAACAGAGTTACCAACATAAATGACTTCATGGTTGTGACTTATGACGGCAAGCCTCAGCTTCCTCTTGTACCTTAAAGCGGGTCTTTCCTTCAAGCTTAGCTACTAAAGCCAAGCGCCGATGGGGTCATGCATTTTATAGCATGACCCCATCGGCATTTATATATAATTATTCTCTTTCAATATATTTAAGCCTTTTCTACTCCAATATTAATTTTTTCTCCATTAATATTAAATTCTGTGCAGTGTTCCATATTATCTCTAATAATTAAATCTATTGTTAAAGTTTCCTTTTTGATTGTTTCTTCATTATCTTTTATTACTTTTTCTAGCATTTCATTTCCTGATACATAAAGATAAATTCTATCTAGTACTTCAAATCCTCTATCTTTTCTTAAGTTTTGCACTTTTGATATTATTTCTCTCACATATCCTTCATTTCTTAATTCTTCAGTAATTAATGTATCAAGTACTACACCAATTAATCCATTTCCTGCAAATGCAAATCCTTCTTTTCCTTGCATTGTAACAAGTAAATTATCCTTATTTAGTTCTATTTCCGTTTCTCCAACTTTGATAACTTTACTTCCACCATTATTGATTGTTGTAGCTAGTTCCATTTGATTACATTTTGCAATCTCTTGTTTTATTTGTGGTATTAATTTTCCATATTCTTTTCCAAGTACTGGAAGATTTGGCAATATCTCAAAATTGACATATTTAGAAAGATCTGCTCCAAGTTCTACTTTCTTTATGTTTAATTCGTCTTTTATTATATCTCCATAATATTTAGGAAGTGTATCTATTGAAATTAGCATTTCTGAAAGTGGCTGTCTATTTTTTATATTTGCTGTATTTCTTGCACTTCTTCCTAATTTAACTAGTGTATATGCTAAATCCATTTCTTTTTCTAATTCTTTGTCTATTGCTTCTTCTTCTACTTCTGGCCATGTACATAAATGTACACTTTCTTTTGCCTCTTTATCTAAACTTATTACTAGGTTTTGATAAATTTCTTCTGCTATAAATGGTACAAATGGTGCTATTGCTTTTGAAAGTGTAACAAGTACTCTATATAATGTAACAAATGCACCTAATTTATCATCTGTTAATTCATTTCCCCAAAATCTACTTCTATTACGCCTTACATACCAATTTGATAGATTGTCTACAAATTCTTCTATTTTTAATGCTGAACCTGTTATATCATATTTGTCTAATCCTTCATCTACTTCTTTTACTAATGTATTTAATTTTGAAGTTATCCATTTATCCATTACATTACTTGATACAAAATCCTTATGTTGTAATGGATTTATCTTGTCTATATTTGCATATAACACATAGAATGAGTAAACATTCCATAATGTTCCTAAAAATCTTCTTGATGTGTCTCCTACATCTTCTGTTGAAAATCTTGTTGGAAGCCATGGACTACTAGCTGTATAAAAATGCCATCTTGTTGCATCTGCTCCTTCTTTGCTTAATACTTCAAATGGATCTACAACATTTCCTTTTGATTTAGACATCTTTAATCCTTTTTTATCTAGTACATGCCCTAAAACTATACAGTTTTCAAATGATGCTTTATCAAATATTGCTGTTGATATTGCAAGTAAAGTATAGAACCAACCTCTAGTTTGATCTACTGCTTCTGATATAAATTGTGCAGGGTAATTTTGCTCAAATAGCTCTTTATTTTCAAATGGGTAATGTAGCTGTGCAAATGGCATTGAACCTGAGTCAAACCAACAGTCTATAACTTCTCTCTCTCTTGTCATTTCTTTTCCGCATTTTTCGCATTTTAAGTGAACATCATCTATATATGGTTTATGAAGTTCTATGTCACTTGGTACATTTATTCCTTTTTGTTTTAATTCTTCTATACTTCCTATACATTCTTTATGTCCACATTCACATGTCCATATTGGAAGTGGTGTTCCCCAGTATCTGTCTCTAGAAATACCCCAGTCTATTACATTTTCAACAAATTTTCCAAATCTTCCTGTTCTTATTGTATCAGGATACCATTTGATTTTATTATTGTTTGCAACAAGTTTGTCTCTTAATGTAGACATTGCAACAAACCAACTCTCTTTTGGATAGTATAGAAGTGGTGTATCACATCTCCAGCAGTGTGGATATGAGTGCATATGTCTTTGCGATTTGAATAACTTATTATTTTCTTTTAAGTAATTTACTATATTTTCATCACATTTTTTTACAAATTTTCCTGCCCATGGTGTTACTTCTTCTATAAATTTTCCTTCTTTGTCTACTAAGTTTATGAATGTTATTCCATTTTCTTTAGCAACTATACTATCATCTTCTCCATATGCTGGTGCAATATGTACAATTCCTGTTCCTTCTTCTAAACTTACATAATCTCCATGTATTACAACAAATGCCTTTCCTTCTACTTTTCCAAATGGCATTAGTCTTTTATATTTCATTCCAAGTAGCTCTTCACCTTTGAATTCTTTTACTATTTCGTAATTTTCTCCTAAAACTTCTTTGCATAAGTCTTTTGCTAGAATGTATATTTCTCCTGGTTTTACATTTTCATTTTCTGTTTCCGTCACTTTTGCTTCAACATAAGTATATTCTTTATTTACACATAATGCTAAGTTTGAAGGTAAAGTCCAAGGTGTTGTTGTCCATGCTAATATATATGTATTTTCTTTATCTTCTACTTCAAATTTTGCTATACATGTTAAGTCATTTACATCTTTGTATCCTTGTGCAACTTCATGTGAAGATAATGCTGTACCACATCTAGGACAATATGGCATTACCTTATGTCCCTTGTATAATAAATCTTTACTCCACATTTGTGAAATAGCCCACCAAACTGATTCTATATAGTTATTATGGTATGTTACATATGGGTTATCCATATCTACCCAAAATCCAATTTGGTTTGTCATGTCTTCCCACATAGAAACATAAGTAAACACACTTTGTTTACAGTCTTTGATAAATTTTTCTATTCCATATTCTTCTATTTGTGCTTTTCCTGATATTCCAAGTTTCTTCTCTATTTCTAGTTCTACTGGAAGTCCATGTGTATCCCATCCTGCTTTTCTTATTACTTGGTAACCTTTCATTACTTTATATCTTGGAATTATGTCTTTCATTACTCTTGTTAATATATGACCAACATGTGGCTTTCCATTTGCTGTTGGTGGTCCATCATAAAATGTAAAATATCTTTCTCCTTTATTCATATCAAAGTTTTTCTTTATTATGTCATGCTCTTTCCAAAAATTTCTTACTTCTATTTCTTTTCCTGCAAATCCATTTGGTAGTTCAACTTTTTTATACATACTTCCTCCTACCATTTAAACAATAATCAGCATATTGCTGATGCTGTTAAAGCTATGCTTGTTACAGCATCAGTATGCAATTTACTTTAGCAAATTGTAATCATTAGAAATTTATCTTGTACTATACTAATTCTTGTTTAAACTAACATTTTACTATTTAAGTTTATTAAGCTGTTTCTTTTTGCTTCTTTTCTATAATTTTTTTCCTTTTAATATGTCTTTTTTCTTTTCTTTCTTCATTTATTACTAAATCTGGTTCTTTACCCTCTACAACAGTTCCTCTTGTTATAATACATTTTTCTATCTTTGGATTTGAAGGTATATCAAACATAATATCACGCATTATTTCTTCTATTATAGAACGTAATCCTCTTGCTCCTGTATTTCTTTCAATTGCTTTTTCAACTATTGCTAAAAGTGCATCTTCTGTAAATTCAAGCTCTACTCCATCAAATTCTAATAGTTTTTTGTATTGCTTCATTAATGCATTTTTAGGTTCTGTTAATATCTTGACTAACGCATTTTTATCTAATTCTCTAAGTGTTGTAACTATTGGTAATCTTCCTACAAACTCTGGAATTAGTCCAAATTTTAATAAGTCTTGTGGTAATAATTCTTCATATATTTTATATTTATCAACTTCTTTTTTACTCTCTATTTTAGCTGAAAATCCTATCGCTTTTTTTCCAATTCTTTCATTTATGATATTATCTAACCCTTCAAATGCTCCCCCACATATAAATAGAATATTTGCAGTATTGATTTGTAAAAGTTCTTGATGTGGATGTTTTCTTCCTCCTTGTGGTGGAACTGATGCTGTTGTTCCTTCTATTATTTTAAGTAGTGCTTGTTGTACACCTTCTCCACTTACATCTCTAGTAATTGAAGGATTCTCTGATTTTCTTGTAATTTTATCTATTTCGTCTATATATATAATTCCTCTTTCTGCTGCTTCTATATCATAATCTGCTGATTGAATTAATTTTAATAGTATATTTTCAACATCTTCTCCGACATATCCAGCTTCTGTAAGTGTTGTTGCATCAGCAATAGAAAATGGTACTTTTAAAATTTTTGCAAGTGTTTGTGCAAGTAATGTTTTTCCACATCCTGTTGGCCCAAGAAGTAAAACATTACTTTTTTGTATTTCTACATCATTTGCTTCTTCTTCATTATTTATTCTTTTATAATGATTATATACAGCAACTGATAATGTCTTTTTTGCTTCTTCTTGACCTATCACATATTCATCTAATATATTTTTTATTTGAGCAGGATTTGGTAATTCTTCATCTTCTCCTAATGTATATTTTATTTCATCATCAAAATTGTCGTCTTCTTCTACTATATTTTTGCAAATCCCTATACATTCATCACATATATACACCCCTGGTCCTGCTACTATTTTTTTAACATTCTCTTGTGTTTTTCCACAGAATGAGCATTTGACATTTTTATCATTATTATTGTTTTTTGCCATTATTTGCACTCCTTAAATTAATTTAATTTTGTGAATTTATAATATTATATAAAATAAAACGCCTTAGCGTTTTATTTTATATGTTAAGGTCTTTTATCCAATATTCCATCTATTAATCCATATTCTAAAGCTTCTTTTGCTGTCATATAGTTATCTCTTTCTGTATCTCTATTAATTACTTCTAATGGTTGACCTGTTCTTTCACTTAATATTTTATTTAATTTTTCACGAGTTCTTACCATGTGATCTGCATGTATTTTTATTTCTGTTGTTTGACCTGAAAGTCCTCCTGATATTAATGGTTGATGTATTAATATTTCTGAATTTGGAGTTGCAAATCTCTTTCCTTTTTCTCCTGATGTTAAAAGCACAGCTCCCATACTCGCTGCCATTCCTACACATATTGTAGAAACTGGACATTTAATATAATTTATTGTATCATATATAGCCATTCCATCTGTTATAGATCCTCCTGGACTATTTATATATAGTGATATTTCTTTGTCTGGATCTTCTGATTCTAGAAATAAAAGTTGTGCTACAACAACTCCTGCTGATGCACTATCTACTTGTTCTCCTAAGAATATTATTCTATCTTTTAGTAGTCTTGAATATATATCGTAAGATCTTTCTCCTTTATTAGTTTGCTCTATAACATAAGGTATTAAGGTATTTTCTAACATAAACATTTTCCTTCTTTCTTAATTTTGAAAAGAAACAAGTAGTACTAAGCATTTCTAATTAAAAAAGCGGAAGTGTGCTTTTGCACATTGAGCATTTTTTATATTAGAAATAACAAAGTAATACGCCGTTTATTTTCGAAATTATTTTATTTTTGCATTTGTAACAACTAATTGTATAGCCTCTTCTTGTGCTAATTGTTTCTTTATGTATTCCATGAAGTATTCATTTTTTCCTAGTTCTTCTTTTTCTTTTCCATAGGCTTTTGCCATTTCTTCTAATTTTTCGTCTACTTTCTTTTTATCTGCTTCAATTTTTTCATCTTTAACAATTTGTTCTAATATAAGTCTTGTTTTAACAGCTTCTTTTGCTTGGTCTTCTCCTTCTTTCTTAAATTCATCCATTGTCTTTCCTATCATTTGAAGATACATTTCCATATTCATTCCTTGATAGCTAAGTCTTGTTTCTACATCTTTAACCATGTTGTCTAATTCTGTTTCTATCATTCCAGAAGGTATATCTATTTCTGTTGCTTCACAAATTGCTTTAATAGCTTCTTCTTCTGTTTCATATTTTGCTCTTGCTTTGTTATCTTCTTCTAACTTTTCTTTTATACTATTCTTTAATTCTGAAAGTGTTTCATATTCACTAGCGTCTTTTGCAAATTCATCATTGATTTCTGGTAGTTCTTTTTTCTTAATTTCATGTAGTTTAACATGGAATACTGCTTCTTTTCCTTTTAAGTCTTCTGAAAAATAATCATCTGGGAATTTTACAGTAATATCTTTTTCTTCTCCTGTTTTCATTCCTATAATTTGTTCTTCAAATCCTGGTATAAATGATCCACTTCCTATTTCTAGTTCGTGTCCTTCTGCTTTTCCACCTTCAAATTTAACTCCATCAACTGAACCTTCAAAATCAATTACAGTAATGTCTTTATTTTCTACTGGTCTATCTTCTACTACAACTATTCTTGCATTTCTTTCTGCCATATGTCCTAATTCATGTTCTATATCTTCATCAGATACATTATACTCTACTTTTTTTAATGCTATACCTTTATATTTTCCAAGTTTCACTTCTGGTTTAGTTTGAACTGTTGCTGTAAATTTTAAATCTTGTCCTTTTCCTATTTGTTCAACATCTAAATCTGGCTTACTAACTGCTTCTATATTATTTTCTTTTAATTCTTTTTCATATATTTCTGGAACTATATCATTAAAAGCATCCTCATAAAATATTTCATCTCCATAGTATTTTTCTACTATAGCCATAGGAGCTTTACCTTTTCTGAAACCTGGTATATTAAAGTATTTAGCACTTTTCTCATATACTCTTTTTATTGCTTCATCAAATTTTGCAGCTTCTACTTCAAAGCTAAGTTTTACTTCATTTGCATTTTCTGTTTTTTCAATTTTAATACTCATAATCTGTCTTCAATCCTCTCTATAATTATCATTTAACCATTTTATTATATATACTTTTTTGTGCAATGTCAATAGTAAAGTGTACAAAACTTGTAGTATAAAAAGAGCTACATATAATGAAGTTCCCCCTACTTGTTAAACTTTTTTGTCTAACAATTTTGATTTACTTCAAATATGTAACTCTTTTATTGTTTGGATTATAGTAAGAATACTATAACTTACATCTCTTAAATGCTCCATCATCATCCATTCAGCATGTGGTCAGCATAATTTTTACCACCACTATACTTTTTTAGTATACTTTAATTATAGTATTTTTACCCTTTTTGAATTATCTCAATTATTTTTTTAATAGTTTCTTCTTGGTCTAAGTTGTCTATTACATAATCATAATTACCAATTTTTGATTCTTCAAATTCAAAACGTCCTAGTCTTAGTTCTATTTCATTTTCATCTGGTCTGTCTATTCTATTTTCTAGTCTTCTTCTTAATTCTTCTTTTGGAACTCTTAAAAATATAGTTACAACTTTCATATGATCTTTTAGAATTTTAACTAAATTTTCTGTTCCATTTACATCAACATCTTTTATTACTGTTATTCCAGATTTAATTTTGTCATTTAATATTTTCTTAGGTACTCCATAATAATGATTATGATGTATATCGAACTCATATAGTTCATTGTTTTCTATCATTTTTTTAAATTCTATATTATTTACAAATATATATGTTTTTCCTGGAATATCTCCTGGTCTCATCGGTCTATCTGTAATTGAAGGGATTGATTCTACATTCTTCATTCTTTTTATTATTTCTTTTTTTACTGTATCTTTCCCTGCTCCTGCCACTCCAGATAATATGACTAGCATGTGTTACCTCCATATTTAATCGTTTTCTTTTTCTACATAAACTTTTCCTTCTGCTATTTCATCTGCTGCAAGTGTAACAACTGAAGCTTCCTTTTTATTTGTAAGTGGATTGTTTCCTCTAGCAAGTTGTCTTGCTCTTTTTGATGTAGCTACTACTAATTCATATCTATTATCTACTTTTTCAAGAAGTTCATTAACTGTTGGTTTTACCATCATGATTACTCTTCCTCCTTTTCTATAATATCTTTGTTTAATCTACTAACTACAGTTTCTGGTTGAACTGCTGATAATACTATATGCCCTGTTTCCATAACAATAACTGCACGTGTTTTTCTTCCAGAAGTTGCGTCTACTAAAAGTGATTTATCTCTTGCTTCTTGTATTAACCTTTTTATAGGTGCTGCTCCTGGAACTATTATAGATAATATTTTATTTGCAGATATTATATTACCATATCCTATATTTATGAATTGCATATATTTACCTCTTTTTATATATATATATCATATTTTACTACATATTTTAGATTTCGTCTAGTAAAATTCTAGATTTTTTCAAATTTTTATTGACATTTTCCAAAAAAAGTGTATAATATTATTTGTGTTTAAGAAGAAGTTATCCACTTCTCACCTTACCATTTAGGAAAAGGTTATTTAATTTTAATATTAAATTTAGTGGATAGATTTGTTTTAAACAAGTCTATTATTTTTTTTAATATTTATTTTAGGAAATGGAGGTTTTATGGCCAAACAAGACTTATTAATTAATGAGCAAATACGTTTAAATGAAGTTCAAGTGATAAGTGATTCAGGTGAAAAACTTGGTGTTATGTCTTCTAGAGAAGCTATTGAATTAGCAGTTGGAAAAGATTTAGATTTAGTTTTAGTTTCTCCAAATGGTAATCCACCAGTTTGTAAAATTATGAATTATGGTAAGTACAAATTTGAACAAGCAAAACGTGAAAAAGAAGCTAAGAAAAAGCAAAAATCCCTTGAAGTTAAGGAAATAAGGGTTACTCCTAATACTGAAGATCATGACTTTAACTTTAAAGTTAAAAATGTTAGAAAGTTTTTAGAAAGTGGTTCTAAAGTAAAAGTTACTGTTCGCTTCAGAGGTAGAGAGCTAAACTATGTAAAACTTGGTGAGGCTATTTTAAATAGGTTTACTGAAGAACTTTCTGATATAGCTACTCCCGAGAAGAAACCTTTACTTGAAGGTAAGAATATGTTTATAATTTTTTCATTAAATAAGTAAATTATATTAAAAATTTATAAGGAGGAAAAGAATATGCCTAAATTAAAAACTAATAAAGCTGCTAATAAAAGATACAGTATGACAGCTACAGGTAAAGTAAAAAGAACAAAATCTAACAGAAGACATCTTTTAGCTAACAAAACAAGACGTCAAAAGAAATCAGGTAAAATCCAAAATGCTTACGCTGATAAAACTTGTGAAAATGGAATTAAGAAATTATTACCATATAGTTAATTAGAAAAAGGAGGAAATAAAAATGGCAAGAGTAAAAACAGCTAGAATAACACGTAAAAAACATAAAAAAATATTAAAACAAGCTAAAGGTTACTATGGAGCAAAACATTATAGATTTAGAACAGCTAAACAAGCTGTTATGAAATCTGGAATGTATGCTTATGTTGGTAGAAAAGACAAAAAAAGCAATTTTAGAAAATTATGGATAACAAGAATCAATGCAGCTGCAAGACAAAATGGATTAACTTATAGTAAATTAATTGCTGGTCTTAAAAAAGCAAATATTTCTATAAATAGAAAAATGCTTGCAGAACTTGCAGTTACAGATAGTGAAGCTTTTACAAAATTAGCTGAAACAGCAAAAAATGCATAGATGTATATAATAAAAATACCTCTTTGAATGAGGTATTTTTATTATTTTATTTCAAATTAACTCCTACTACTCCCCCTATCATTCCTGCAGCAATTCCAATTACTAACATAAATATTGAATACACATTTAACATAAATCCACTATATAAAATACTTGATGTTAAATATATAAGTAGCATATATGTAAGTCCTATTATTCCCCCATTTAAAATTCCATTTTTCTTTATCGAACTTGTTGTCATAGAACTTCCGAGCAAGTATACTTACTCCTGTTATTGCAATAACTACTGGCCCTATTGTACTTTCACTTGTATTTGTATATGTAAGAACAATAGCAAATATAAATAAAAGTATAAATGTGATTATTATGGATATTATAAGCCCCTTTAAAATTTTAACTGAACTACTATTTTGCATAATAGCTCTAGCTTCAGAAATTTCTTTCATATATTTCTTTCTTCCTTTCTTTATAAATAAACTAATTTTGCTTAATTATTATTTATTCATAAATTAAGTTTTTTAGAATAGAATTTAGAAAGAATGATTTCTGGGAGGTTCTTATGGCAGATAAAAATGTTGATTTTAGTGCATTTTCCCCTTATGATAATTTTAACTTTGACCCAAATATGAATGACCCTATGTTTAATCCTATGATGCAATATGAACAAGCTTATATGTATTATAGGTATTTGTGTATGCAACTTGATTATAAAATTAAATGTAAGGAATATGAACGCATGAATTCTAAAGATAATAGGCGTATTGAGTAAATTAAAATTAGTTTTCAAAAGAAATATGTATTTCTAGGTAAAATTTGGCAAAACTAAAGATGTGATTTTAAATATTATAGCTGAGGCTGTTAAGGCAAAGTCTTAACAGCCTCAGCTATAATTTACTTAAGCATATTATATTCCTTTACATAATTTTTTAACCAAACAAGATATTATTTATTTTCTAAACTATTCTACTGTATCATCTTTAACATAGTATTTTGTCCCCAACATCTCATCTGGCAAATATTGTTGTTCTATAACATGCCCTGGATAATCATGTGGATATTTATATCCATTACCATATCCAAAACTTTGCATTCCTTCTGCTGGTGCATTTCTAATATGCATTGGTACTTCTCCTGTTTCTTTTGTATTAATATCTTCTATCGCTTTATTTATAGCTAAATATGACGCATTCGATTTTTTTGATGTTGCAATATATACCGCCGCTTCTGCAAGTATAATTCTAGCTTCTGGCATTCCTACCATATTTACTGCTTGCATTGCTGATGTTGCAATTACTAATGCATTAGGATTCGCCATCCCAACATCTTCTGATGCTGCAATTACTATTCTTCTTGCTAAAAACATTGGGTCTTCCCCACCAGCTAGTGCTCTTGCTAAATAAAATATTGCTGCATCTGGATCACTACCTCTCATTGATTTTATAAATGCACTTATGTTATCATAGTGACTATCACCATTTTTATCAAATATTACTTTTCTATTTTGCACACAAGATTTTGCTATTTCATCTGTAATATTTATTACACCATTTTCATCCATTTTGGTTGTAAGAACTGCAACTTCTAGTCCATTTAATGCATTTCTTACATCCCCATTTGCTGTTTCTGCAATTTTTTTAAGTGTATTATCTTCTATCTTTATTTTATAACTTTTTAACCCATTTTCATTTTCTAATGAGTTTTTTAATACTTTATATATATCTTCTGTTGTAAGTGATTCTAGTTTACATACCATTGATCTCGATATTAAAGCTTTATTTACTTCAAAATATGGATTTTCTGTTGTAGCTCCAATTAAAATTACTGTTCCATTTTCTACAAATGGTAAAAGTGCATCTTGTTGTAATTTATTAAATCTATGTATCTCATCAATAAATAATATACATTTTCCTGTTGGGTTCATTAAAAGATTTTGTGTTTCTTCTACTATTTTTTTTATTTCTGATACTCCTGATGTTACTGCATTTATTTTATAAAACTTTGATTTAGTAGTATTACTTATAACTTTCGCAAGTGAAGTTTTACCACATCCTGGAGGTCCCCATAATATAATGCTAGATATTCTATCTGCTTTTATTGTTCTATATAATATTTTATCTTTTCCAATAATATGTTCTTGTCCTACATATTCCTCTAATGTTTTTGGCATCATTCTATATGCCAAGGGTTTTGTCATATCCATAAGCTTTTCCTTTCCGTTTTAAAAATAAACTTCGCATTACTTCGTTATTTTAAAGACAAAAAATGCCTTGTACTACTCGTTTCTTTTGAAAACTAATTTTTATTAGTCTCTACTTAATAAAACTAATCCTTTTCTAATAATATCTTCTACTGACATGCCTGATAAGTCTTCTTTTTCTATCGCTTTTTCTATTTCTTTTCTGTTATATCCTAGTACTTGCAAAGCAGATATAGCTTCTTCTATATTTTCTCCAAAATCTATACTTTCTTCCTTGTCCCCTTCTAATGCTTGTTCATCTAATTCTACTTTCATCTTGTCTTTTAATTCTAGTATCATTCTTGCTGCTGTTTTTTTACCTATTCCTGGGATTTTAGTAAGTTTAGCATCATCATTTGTTATTATTGCAAGTGCAAATTGGTGTGGCTGAATATTTGCAAGTATTGTTATTGCAGATTTTGCTCCTATTCCACTTGTTTGTATTAAAAGTTCAAACATTCTCAATTCTTCATTTGTCAAAAATCCATAAAGACTTATATTGTCTTCTCTTACGTAATAATATGTATGTATTTTTACTATTTCTCCTATGTTCCCGAACTTTTTCTATTGCAGTTTTAGGCATAAATATTTTGTATCCAACTCCTGCTGTTTCTACTACAACTGCATCATTTAATTTCATTTCTAAACTTCCTTTTATATATGCTATCATTATTTTTCTCCTTTGTATCAAACAAATATTCTTATATTCTATCATAAATTTATTTTTTTTCAAGCACTTTTTATTATTTTTTTAATATTATATATTATTATGAATTCTTGTGAGTTAGTTAATTTAGTTTCAGCACTTTCGTGCTTAATAGTTCAAAATTATGAAGAAGATCAGATTGCTGTTCTTGCTGCTGTTTTTACTCAACTAGGAGATAGTCTTGCGACTATTCTTGCAAATGATGCTTTATGTAATAAGGACTAAGATTAATGTCTTAGCCCTTAATTAAAATATTCACTTATTTCTTTTAATTCTTTAAATCCACCTTGTCTTAAAACTTCATATACTATTATTGCAACTGAATTGGATAAATTAAGTGAGCGAAGTTCTCCTTTCATTGGTATTCTTATTGTATTATCTATGTATTTTTCTAAAAGGTCTTCTGGAAGTCCTTTTGTTTCTTTTCCAAATAAAATAAATATTTCTTCAAATTTACTAAAGTTTACATCTGAGTAACAATGTTGCGCCTTTGTTGAAGCATAAAACATGTTATTATCTTCTGGCTTATATTTTTCTAAAAACGCTTTTAATGAATCATGTTCTTCTATTTCAAGCTTGTCCCAGTAGTCTAAACCTGCTCTTTTTAAATATCTATCTGATATACTAAATCCTAATGGATGAACTAAATGTAACTTTGAATTTGTTGCTGCACATGTTCTTGCAATATTTCCTGTATTTTGTGGTATTTCTGGTTCTACCATTACTACATTTATTTTCATTTTTTCCTTCTTTCTATTTTAAACAGTTATGGCAAATAAATTCATGACTATTCCTGTAACTGCTCCTAGCAAAAATAGTAATATTATTATTTTTATATTTTCTTTTATATTTTTATTTATTCTAAATAGCATCAGTATTCCTGCTCCTGCATTTACTAGCAGCCCTGCAATTAGTGATCCAAATGTTATTATTTCAGATAAATATAGTTCTGTTATTATTACAGATGACGCACAGTTTGGAATTAACCCAATTAATGATGCTATTATTGGTTCAAATATTGAAGCTTCTTGCATGATATTTTTAAGTGTATCTTCTCCAACTACTTCTACAATTATATTTATAAGTAATGTTAATATAAATATATATATAAACACATTTATTGTATGTTTTAATGCTGATTTAACTATTCCTTTTTCACAATGGCAATGTTCTTCTTCACATAAATCTATAATTTTATTTTCTTCTTTCTTGTTTTTATTTTTTATATTTATGATAATATCAATTACAAATCCATATATCATACCTATTGCAAATTTTATTGCAAGTATTGTTATTATTACACTCATTGGAGCTGCTTTAGATATAAGTATTGGCAACATTTCATCTGATGTAGATAAATATACTGAAATTAAAGTTCCCAAAGTTATTATTCTTGCTGCATATAGGTTAGTTGCAGCAACTGAAAATCCACATTGAGGAAATATACCCAAGGCACTTCCGAATTAATGGTCCAATTTTCCCTGATTTTTCTATTTTTTCTTTGGATTTATCACTCATTTTATGTTCAAGATATTCCATTATCAAATATGCTATAAACAAAAATGGCAATAATTTTATACCATCTATAATTGTGTCTATTAATACATCTAACATCCATATTCTCCTTGTTCGTTTTAATTTTTATATTTTACTATATTTTGGTAAAAAAATCAAGTTTTTGACTCTTTAAGAAAACAACCTAAATATCACTATTCCTATGCTTTCAATTATAAATAGATTTAACATATTTGATGCAAACAGGTTGCTTGTTGCCTCTATTACTCCTTCTGTGTCATTTGAATTTTTGCTGTGATGCTTTTGTGCTTCTATGAAAGTTATTAGTTCAGGTATACTTGTTACAAATCCTAATATTATTCCAATTATTGCTTCTGGAATATTAAATGCACTATTTAAGACTTCTAATGTGTTCCCAAGTAAATTTCCGAACTACAAATAAAATTACTCCTGTTATAAGTAGTTTTATTACTGTTAATAGAGCAAGTTTGTTTTTGTTTTTTACCCACTTTTTTTCTTCTTCTATTTTCTTTTCTTCTGCTTTACTCATTCCCTTTATTTTATATATTTTATAAGCATTACCTTTTATAAAATATAGAGCAATAAAAGCTAATATAAATATTGGAACTATTGTTATATTTGCCTCAATTCCTGTAATTATCATTAATATAGGTATAATAATTGTTACAAATACAATTCCAAGTTCTATTTTTAATGCTCTATTCTCTAGTATTTTCCCGATTTTTATTAATGGCTATAGATGTTATGTACTGTACTACATTTATTACATTAGAGCTTATTATATTAAATATACTTGCACTGAATAATCCTTGCATTGATGAAAAAAATACTGTAAGTAGCTCTGGCATAGAAGTTGCAACTCCAGCTACATTTCCAACTGCTTTTGGGCTTAAATCAAGTATTTCTGCAAGTTTTCTTAGAAGTTTTACAAGTATTTCCTTTGACACATATACTATTATCAAAGAAAAAATTATAAATTTTAAAATTTCAAATATTAATCCCATATTTACTACCTCCTAACTTAAGTATTCTACATTTTAACTAAATTTAAACAATTAAATTCATTATATATACACCAATCCCCCTCACTTAGAAAGCAAGGGGGATTGAATTTGGAGATAGTCTGCTAGTTTTCGTTGTTGCCCTCATAGGCACTGACATCATCGCCATCTTCCTCATGAGCATAGGTACCCTCGCAGAACACAGCGTCAAGTATGTCCTTAACCTCACCCAATTTGTCACGGAAAGAAGTCTCCGCAGCATAAGTCCGTGTTATTCTCATCTCTCCAGCATGACTGTTCAAGTCATGCTGGAGCTGCTGGATAATGCTATTGGCTGCATCCCTAAGGGACATTAGCCGAAACAAAGTCATCTCTTTTTCCTGACTTGTCAACTCAGTCCGGCTGATAGTTTCTGTTGCCATCCTTACCTTTTGGGCAATGTCAGGAAGTTCTTCAAAAAATTTCTTGAAGTCATCCATAATTTTTTCTCCTTTTAACTTAAGCTATAGTATACTGATTTTTGCCTAAGCGGGCTGACTAGACCCTAAATGCATATTATTTTGGTACTCGGAATTAAGTACTTATATTTATTATATCACATTTACATAAAATTGTCTAGTTTAACTCATTTATTCTTTTTTCAACTGTTTCTAACATTTCTTTATATTTTTTAAGTTTTTCTTCTTCCTCTTGTATCTTCTCTTTAGGTGCTTTTTCTACAAATCCTTTATTTGCAAGCATTTTAGTTGCTCTTTCTACTTCCTTTTCTAATTTTTCTCTTTCTCCATTTAGTCTTTCTAATTCTTTTTGTACATCAACTAGTTCTTCAAATGGTATAAATACTTCTATTCCTTCTTGAACTATTGATATTGCATTACTTGGTATATCTTTTTTATTTTCTTTTATTTCTATACTATCAGCAAATCCTAGTTTCTTTAAAAATTCACTCGATGCTTCTATTAATTTTGTATATTTTGCTGTAACAAATATAAGCTTTGTTTTTTTACTTGGAACAACATTCATATTTGCTCTTACATTTCTTATATTTACTATAATATTTTTTAGTATCTCTATATTTTCTTCTTCTTCGTTATATTTAAAACTTTCCTTTATTTCTGGCCAATCTTCTAGCATTATACTTTCTTTTTTTACTATTAGCTCTCTATATATTTTTTCTGTTATAAATGGCATGAATGGATGTAATAATTTCAAAGATGTCATAAGTACACAATTTAATGTATACATTGCTTCTTTTTTTGATATATCATTTTCATTATATAGTCTTGGTTTTACAATCTCTATATACCAATCGCAAAATTCACTCCATATAAAATCATATATCTTTGTTGCTGCAATTCCAATTTCATATTTTTCAATATGGTTTGTTACTTCTACTACTAATTTATCTAATTTATTTAATATCCATTTATCTTCGATTTTTAAGTTTTCTTTATCATATTCTTCTAATGTTTCATCAATATTTGCTAGTACAAATTTAGATGCATTCCATATCTTATTTGCAAAATTCTTTGTTGATGCTGCTTTATCCTCTGAATATTTTACATCATTGCCAAGTGTCATATTTTGAACAAGAGAAAATCTTAAACTGTCTGCTCCATATTTGTTTATTATATCCATTGGATCTATTCCATTCCCTAAACTCTTTGACATCTTTCTTCCTTGTGCATCTCTAACTAATCCATGCATAAATACTGTATCAAATGGTATTTGTTTTGTATGTTCTAGTCCTGAGAATATCATTCTTGCAACCCAGAAGAATATTATGTCATATGCTGTAACTAATGTATTTGTTGGATAGAAATATTTAAAGTCTTCTGTTTCTTCTGGCCAACCCATTGTTGAAAATGGCCATAATGCAGAGCTAAACCAAGTATCCAAAGTATCTGGGTCTTGATATATATTTTCACTACCACATTTTTGGCATTTATCTGGCTCTTTTTCTGAAACTGTTATCTCTCCACAATCTTTACAATGATATGCTGGAATTCTATGTCCCCACCATATTTGTCTTGATATACACCAATCTTTTATATTTTCCATCCAATGGAAATATATTTTCTCAAATCTTTCTGGTACAAATCTTATTTTTCCTGTTTTAACAATATCTATTGCTGGTTTTGCAAGCTCGTCCATTTTCATAAACCATTGCATTGATATTCTTGGTTCTACTGTATTATGACATCTATAGCATTTTCCAACATTATGTGTATAGTCTTCTATTTTTTCTAATACATCTAATTCTTCTAAGTCATTTACTATTGCTTTTCTTGCTTCTATCAAGTTCATTCCTTTATATTTTGGCACCACATCTAGCATTATATTTTTTTCATCAAATACTTCTACTATTTCTAAATTATGCCTTTTTCCTGCTTCATAATCATTAAAATCATGTGCTGGGGTAAGCTTGACACATCCTGTTCCAAATTCTTTTTCTACAAATTCATCTGCTATAATAGGTATTTCTTTATTTACAATAGGAAGTACTACTGTTTTTCCTATCATATTTTTATATCTTTCATCTTCTGGATGCACTGCAACTGCTGTATCTCCTAGCATTGTTTCTGGTCTTGTTGTTGCAACTGTTACATATTCTTTTTTATCTTTTGTATAGTATCTTATATGCCATAAATGTGTAGGTTCTTCTTCAAATTCTACTTCTGCATCTGATAAAGAGGTTTTACATGTAGGACACCAATTTATCATTCTATTTCCCCTATATATTGCACCTTTACTATACATATCTATAAATACTTTTTCAACTGCTTTTGATAACCCTTCGTCTAATGTAAATCTTTCCCTAGTCCAATCACAAGCACATCCTAAACTTTTTAATTGTCTTACTATTGTTCCTCCATATTCATGTGTCCAGTCCCATGCTTCTTTAAGAAACGCTTCTCTTCCAATTTGCTCTTTTGTCTTTCCTTGATTTCTAAGTTTTTCTACTACTTTTACTTCTGTTGCAATAGCTGAATGATCTGTTCCTGGTATCCATAAAGTATTGAAGCCTCTTAGCTTTTTATATCTTATTAATATATCTTGAAGTGTCATAACTAATGCATGTCCCATATGTAATTTTCCTGTTACATTTGGTGGTGGTATTACTATTGTATATGGAGTTTTAGTTTTATCCACAACAGGAGTAAAATATCCTCTTTCATTCCACTCATTATACAAGCTTTCTTCAAATTCATTTGGGTCATATTTGTTTAACATAGTTATCCTCTCCTTCTTTTTTGAGACTGTTAGAGTCTTACTCATTATAGTCTCAGTATACAGTTTGCTATGCAAACTGTATACTTTAAAAAATATCAAAAACTTTTATTCACTCCACCTATTAAATCTCGTTGTATTCTTTTTCATTTATAACATTTGTTGTTGAATTTTTATTTGTAACTTCATTTTTTGTATTGTTTTTTTCTTCTGTTGGTTCTGTGTTAGTTTCTTTTGTATCATTATTTGTTTTTGTTTCTTTTTTGTAACTTTTCCAAGGATTATTTTTATCTGGGTCTGTTGGATCCCAATTTCTAACAGCTTCGTCATCACTAATCTTTTGTGCACTAGGTTTCCCAAGTGGACCTGGGTTTTCATCTGAATAAAATTCTACCTGTGTCCCTTTTGCACAGTTATCATATATCCATTTTGCATCTTCTACTTTAAGTCTTATACAACCAAGCGATGCTTTTGTTCCAAGTTTATCATATTCCCACCATTCAAGTGTTGATTTGTCTTGTTTTTCATATGGTACTGAATGGAATAATATATGCCCTGTAATTCTACAAGCGTATTGCCCATATACATCTCCTTGTAATAATCTCCAAGTGTATTTATCTGACATTTTGTATACACCTGACTCTGGTGTTGCAGTTCCTATAGAACATATCATCGCTTTAACTGGTACTGTATATTTGCCATTTGAATCTTTTTTATATATTGTTACAACATTTGCTTGATTATTTATTTTTATATAATATTGTTCACTGTTTGTTTTATCAGTAGTTTTTGAACCTTCGTCACTTTTATTTGATTGATTTACTTCATTTGTGTTATTATTTTCATTAGTTTGATTGTCTCCTTCTAACCCTACTACTAACACGTTGTTTTCGTCATCTCCTTTTTTGTTTTCACTATAATATAGTATATTACCTTCTTCCTTGTCTAATTCTTTGCTTTTTTGGGTAAAGTAGTAAACTGTTGCACCAATTATAGCTAATATAAGTAGTAAAAGTATAGCAAATCCTGCAATTATAATCATTTTCTTCTTTTTTATATTTTTCTTTTTTTGCTCTTTTGTCATATTTTATATTTCCTTTTAATTAAAATATATAAGAACCTCACCCACTATGCAATCAAAGATTGCGAGTGAGGTCCCCAGAACCTTGTTGCTCAAATCGCAATAATCAAAGTTCCAATAATAGCCATAATAAATCCCAAAATTTTTAAACCTGCTGTTCCTTCATTTTGGTCTCCAAAGCTAAATACCTTCTTTGATATTCCTCTTGCATCAAAAATAAGTATTACACCTAATGTTGCAAGAACTAATCCTATTATTAAAAAAATCGTTTCTTTCATAATTCAACATCCTTATAATTTATTATTATATTTTATCTTTTTTTGTTTTAAAAGTCAAGCTTTCAAACGAATAGACCTTCCCAAATTTAAAATTAAAATCTTCTTTAAAAATATTTCTTAATTTCATTTAAATGTATATTTTGTTATTTTAAGTCAATACTATAAATATAGAAAATTTGTATGGAGGTGCATTTAGGTATGTCTAAAGAAAAAAAGAACAATAACCAAAACAAAAACAACAACAATAACAAAAATAATAATAACAATCAAAACGAAAACAATAATCATTAATTGTTTAAAAGGTATTTCGAAAATCGAAATACCTTTTCCTTTTAATCTAAATATTTTTTTAAGAACTTACCTGTATAGCTTTTTTCATTTTTTACTACCTGTTCTGGTGTTCCAACTTGTAATACTGTTCCACCATTTTCTCCACCTTCTGGTCCTAAATCCACAATATAATCACAAGTTTTAATTAAATCTAAATTATGTTCAATAACTACAATACTATTTCCTGTATCTACCAATCTTTGTAATATATCCACTAATTTATGAACATCTGCAATATGAAGTCCTGTTGTTGGTTCATCTAGTATATAAAGTGTCTTTCCTGTTGCCTTTTTAGATAATTCTGTTGCAAGTTTTACTCTTTGTGCTTCTCCTCCTGATAATGTTGTTGAAGGTTGTCCTAGTTTTATATACCCAAGTCCCACATCTGCTAGTGTCTGAATTTTCTGTTTGACTCTTGGAATATTCTCAAAAAAGTCTAATGCTTCTTCGACTGTCATCTCTAATACATCTGCTATTGTTTTTCCTTTATATTTTACTTCTAGTGTTTCTTGATTATATCTCTTTCCCTTACAGACTTCACAAGGTACATATATATCTGGTAAGAAGTGCATTTCTATTCTTAAAACTCCATCACCTTGACAAGCTTCACATCTTCCACCTGGAACATTAAAACTAAATCTTCCTTTTTGATATCCCCTCATTTTTGCTTCATTTGTTGTTGCAAATAGATCACGTATAATATCAAAAACTCCTGTATATGTTGCTGGATTTGAACGTGGTGTCCTTCCAATTGGAGATTGGTCTATATTTATGATTTTATCTATATTTTCAATTCCCTTTATACCTTTACATTTACCTGGTCTTTCATTTGCTTTGTTTATTTCTTTTGCAATTGTTTTATATAGCACTTCATTGACTAAAGTAGATTTACCTGATCCTGAAACTCCTGTCACACAAGTAAATACCCCAAGTGGTATTTTTACATTTATATTTTTTAAGTTGTTTTCTGAAGCTCCTAATATTTCAATAGACTTTCCATTTGATTTTCTTCTTTTCTTTGGAATTACTATCTTCTTTCTTCCACTTAAGTATTGACCTGTTATAGAATTCTCTATTAACTTTACCTCTTCTGCTGTTCCTTGTGCTATAACATTTCCACCATGTACTCCGTGGTCCTGGACCAATATCTATTAATTGATCTGCTGCATACATTGTGTCTTCATCATGTTCTACAACAAGTACAGAATTTCCTAAATCTCTAAGTTTCTTTAATGTTGCAATTAACTTATCATTATCTCTTTGATGTAAACCTATACTTGGCTCGTCTAATATATATAATACACCTGTTAAGCTAGAACCAATTTGGGTTGCAAGCCTTATTCTTTGTGCTTCTCCACCTGATAATGTTCCTGCAGCTCTTGATAATGTTAAATACTCTAATCCTACATCTATTAAAAACTGTAGTCTTTTATCTAATTCTTTAAAAATTTGTTCTGCTATCATCTTTTCTTTTGCAGATAACTTTAATGAATTTAAAAATTCCTTTATGGCAACAATCGACATATCTGTAACTTCTTTTATATTTTTATCTGCTATTTTTACAGATAAGCTTTCTTTTTTTAACCTTGCTCCATTACAGGTTGGGCAATCACTATTGCTCATATACATCTCATAAAAATCTCTCATTCCCTGAGATTTTGTTTCATTATGTCTTCTCTCTAATGTCGGAATTACTCCCTCAAATGGTGCTTTAAACTTCCTAACTCCTGCATATGACTCATATTCAAAGTCTATATTTTCTGTTCCTGTTCCATATAATATTTTTTCTAAGAATTCTCTTGGAAGTTTCTCTATTGGTTTTGATATATCTACTCCATAATGATTAGCTATACTTTCAAAGTACATTTTTGCCATTGTTTCACTTTTTTTCATAGTACTTGAACCAAAAGCTTTAACTCCATCATATAAAGTTTTACTTTTGTCTGGTATTATTAAATCCTCATCTATTCTCATTAAGTAACCTATTCCTGTACATGTTGGGCAAGCACCAATTGGATTATTAAATGAGAACATTCTTGGTGATAATTCTCCTAGACTTATTCCACAATCTGGGCATGCATAATTACAGCTATATAGTTTTTCTTCTTTTCCATTTACATCAATTAAAACTAAATCGCTAGCATGTTTTAAAGCAATTTCTACTGATTCTGCAAGTCTATTTCTAATTCCTTCTTTTATTACTAATCTATCTACAACAAGTTCTATATCATGTTTTTTCTTTCTGTCTATATTTAAGTCATCTGTAAGTTCTACTATTTCTCCATCAATTCTTGCACGTACAAATCCCTCTTTTTGATATCCCTGAATTTGTTTTACAAATTCTCCTTTTCTTCCACGGATAATAGGAGCTAAAACTTGTATTTTAGTTCCTTCTTCTAATTCCAAAATATTATCTACTATTTGATCTAGTGTTTGTTTTTCTATTTTTTTACCGCAATTTGGACAATATGCTGTCCCTATTCTTGCATATAGTAAACGTATATAATCATATATTTCAGTAACTGTTCCAACTGTTGAACGTGGATTTTTTGAAGTCGTCTTTTGATCTATTGATATTGCTGGAGACAATCCATCTATTGATTCAACATTTGGCTTTTCCATCATTCCTAAGAATTGCCTTGCATATGAAGACAAACTTTCTACATATCTTCTTTGACCTTCTGCATATAAAGTATCAAATGCTAAAGAGGATTTTCCTGAACCTGAAAGTCCTGTTATTACAACTAATTTATCTCTTGGTATTTCTAGATTTATATTTTTCAAATTATGTTCTTTTGCACCTTTTATAATTATTTTGTCATTCATAATTTACCCCCATGGAAACTATTATACAATATTTAAAAATAAAAAACAAGGGTTTGGTAAAATTTTCCTAATTCAAAATTTTTATATTATTTTTTAAGGACTTGTAGTATTATTCTTTTCTTTATGATATACTTAAATTAATATTTAAAATTTATGAAAAGGAGAATTTTATGACTACTACAATTTATTCAATTAATGACATAAAAAAATTGTTGAGCGAAGTTTTAGTCGATACTGATGTAGAAAAAGCTATACTCTTTGGTTCTTACGCAAAAAAAACTCCTACTAAAACTAGTGATATTGATATCTTAATTGATAGTAATGGGAAAATTAAAGGTTTAAAATTTTTTGCTATTATTGACATGATTAAAGAAAAATTTGATAAAGATGTTGATGTTATTGAAAAATCAGAAGTAAACAAAAACTCTAAAATAGAAAAAGAAATAAAAAAAACAGGAGTTGTCGTATATGAAAAGTAAAGATAAAATTATACTAGAAAAAATCTTAAAATATATAGAAGAATTGCACGACTTTATAAAGGACTATTCACATGAAGATTTTGAAAATGATAGAAAAACTATAAATGCATGTGTATTTAATTTAAGTCAAATTGGAGAATTAACTAATAAAGTTAGTATTGATTTAATTAACGAAAATCCTCGGTATTGAATGGCGTGGGTTAAAATCTTTAAGAAACCGAATTGTGCATGATTATGATGGTGTCAACCTAAGTATGATTTGGGGATTTCTTACAACTGAATTAGATGAACTAGAATTACAAATTAAAAACATTATTACAAATTAAGTCCTAAATTAAGGTACACTTTGCAATAATTAGTGTACCTTAATTTTTTATTGTGAAAACAACAAGTTTCTTATATCATTTCAAACTCTAACTCTACTTTAAATAAGTCCCCGTCGATTTGGATTTCAAATTTTCCTTTCTGTAATTCTGTTAAGTCTCTTGATATTGAAAGTCCTAATCCGCTTCCCTCTGTTGTTCTTGACTTATCTCCTCTTACAAATCTTTGCATAAGTTCTTCAGGACTAATATTTAGCTTTTCTGCTGAAATATTTTTTATAGAAATACTAACTTTATCTCCATATGTCATAATATCTATATATATTCTTGTATTTTTAGCTGCATACTTTGATATATTACTAAATATATTTTCTATTACTCTGAACATATATCTACTGTCTGCTTCAATATATACTTCATCTTGTGGCAATTTCGTAACTATTTCTAGTCCACTTTCTTTAAATTTATCTTCAAATTCTCCTGTTGTTTGATTTATTAATTCTGCTATATTTATTTTTTCTAAATTTAATTTTAGATTTCCAGAAGATGCCTTTGATGCCTCTACTAAATCTTCTGTTAATCTTTTTAGTCTATGTGACTTGGCTTCCAATATTTCTATATATTCTTTGGCTTTTTCATTTTCTATGTTTTCTTGTTTTAATAAATCTACATAGTTAATAATTGAAGTAAGTGGAGTTTTTATATCATGTGATACATTTGTTATAAGCTCTGTTTTCATTTTTTCGCTCTTTATGCCCTCTTCTATTGCACTTTCAAATCCATTTGAAATGTCATTTATATACCCTGCCATATTATGAAATTCTGGTGTAAGACTTTCTACTTCTATTTTATCACTATTATTTCCTTCATACATTTCTTTTAAATGCTTTTCTACTGTTTCAAAGCTATTTATTCTTTTAACTATTTGATTTAAAGCATATGCTGTAATTGCTAAACATGAAATTATTGCAAAAAAAGGTGAAAATGGTCCTATTATTCCAAGTGTTATTAACATTACTAAAATATATGCTCCAATCAAAAGAATTAATCTAGTTGTATTTTTTCTTGATGCTGTAAATAATTTAAGTACATTATCTATTTTATTTACTGTTTTTCTAATAAATTCCCATATCCATAATGTAACTTTTCCTGTAATACTGGTCTTCATTAAAATTTTAGCTTTTATTCTTTTTACAAATGTTGTTATAAATATTATTGTTGCTGTGTATACAACAAAATATGCTGTTATTATACCACTAAACATTAGCTTATAATATTCTTCCATTCTAGTTTCGCCAAATGCTGCAACTACAGCAGCTCCTATCCATGTGATAATCATTACTATCACAAATAATATCTCAAATGGTACTTTATCAAAGTCATTTATGTCTATGCCTTCTTTTCCTTTTGTATGTCCTACTGACATAACTAAATATGCTGAAATTATTATTACCATTACACTAGAAATTGGAAGTGCAAAATATATTAAGTTTTCATTTTTTGCAGTCTTATCTAGGATTTCTAATGCCAAATTGTCATAGTCATTTAATATATATTCCCTTTTGTAGGTTGAATAAATCTCAAAATCTTCATAACTACTGGTCTCATAAACTCTTTTTACATTAGCTTGTTCAGTTGTTACAATAGAATAATAATCAACACCTTCTTCAGTATAGTAGTAATTATAATTAAATAAATTTCTGTAATTGCTTAAATTTCCGTACTAAAGAAGTTGTATCTGCTCTTCCTTTTACAATATTTACTTTTTCACCGTTCCATTTCTTCTATTGTATTTTTTATATCTTCTATTGTATTTAATCCTTCTCTATTTACATTTGTAATTGCTTTGTTTCCATATATTATTAGAACATAGTTATCTTTTAATCTAGTGTCATAATTATAGTCATTTATATCTATAAAATAGATTTTTTTGTCACCATCTTCTATATATGTATAATAATCATCTATATATATGGTTGTTCTTGTAAGTTTACTCAAAAGTGTCATATAATCATTTGTAAATGATGCAGTTTCAAAATAACTATCCATACGTTTGACATAAGAGTCTTTAGCAAAAGTATATATTATTGATATAATTATTATTGCAATGAATATTGGAAGCACTATGTAACTTATACTCTTTAATGCTTTATTTTCTTTCATCTCTCAAGCACTCCTTCCTTGATAATTTGGTACTTTGAAATAGATTAGTATATTGCTAGGCAAATTTGACTTAAAAACTGGAGTCATGCTCTTTGCATGTTGAGGATTTTTAATGTCAAATTTAAGGACGCAAAATGCTGATATATTTCAAAGCTTTTCTATCTTGTAGCCTACTCCCCATATAACCTTAAGATACTTAGGCTCTTTAGGGTTTATCTCTATTTTTTCTCTTATGTGTCTTATATGTACAGCTATTATATTTTCTGCACCATATGCTTCATCTTCCCATACATTTTCGTATATTTGCTCTATTGAATATACTATTCCTTTGTTCCTAGTTAAAAACTTTAATATGTTATATTCTGTTGGAGTTAACTTTACCTCTTTTCCTTCTACTACTACCTTTTTTAAATTATCGTCTATTATAAGTTCACCTGATTTATATATATTCTTTTCTTCTTCGTGTTTTAAATTTCCAAGTGTTGTATATCGTCTTATTCCAGAATTTACTCTTGCGATCAATTCTAATGGATTAAATGGCTTTGTAACATAGTCATCTGCTCCTATATTTAACCCTGCTATTTTATCTTCATCTTCAGATTTGGCAGATAACATTATTACTGGAATTGTATATTCTTTTCTAATCTCCTCTATTGTTTCTATACCGTCTTTTACTGGCATCATTATGTCTAATACTACTAAATGTATTGTATTTTCTTTTAATATCTTCAAACATTCTTCTCCGTTATATGCTTTAAGTACATTGTAATTTTCTTTGTTTAAATATATCTCTATGGCTTTTACTATTTCTTTATCATCATCACATACTAAAATATTATACATAAATTTTCCCCTTTTTATCTCATATTATTAGTTTTTATATAGTTATATTATACCAGAAAATTTATTAAGAAAAAATAGAGAGATTATTAATCTTTTCTTAATAAACCTTAATATATAAGTAAGACTAGGTAATAATTACATTTTACGATAGTTCCGCATAGTATGGAAGCGAGTTTGAAACTATTGGAGCTTTAGCTCTTATAGTTTCATCGAGACGCCCAACAAGGAACAAGGAAAATATAATTTATTACCTAGTCTTTTGCTTTATTTATTGATTATTCTTTTACTTCTGTTGTAGGTTCTTCTGTAACTGTATCAATTGTTTCTTCTACAACTGGTGTTTCTGTTTCAATAGCTGGTTTTTCTACTTCTTCAGCTTGAACATTCTCTACTGGAGCTTCTTTTACTTCTTCTATAGTTTCTGTAGCTTCTGGTACTACTGCATCTTCAGCAATAGCTTCTTTTATTGTAATTTCCTTTGTTTCGATTCTTGCTCCTATTTTTTCTTTAGTTCTAGCAGCTTTACCTATTCTATCTCTTAAATAGTAAAGTTTAGCTCTTCTTGCTTTACCAACTCTTACTACTTCTACTTTTTCAACCATTGGTGAATGTAAAAGGAATGTCTTTTCAACACCTACACCATAAGATATTTTTCTTACTGTAAATGTTTCATTCAATCCTCCACCTTGTTTTTTAATTATAATTCCTTCGAATACCTGAATTCTCTCACGGTTTCCTTCTTTTATCTTTGCATGAACTCTTACTGTATTTCCTACATCCAATACTGGAACTTTGTCTTTTAATTGTTCATGTTCGATAGATTTAATTATGTCCATTATTCTTTTCTCCTTCTTTCTATAATTTAATGTATACAACTTTGCTTTGCCTTAAGTTGCATAAAATATTTCTTAAGTCACTGCGTTCTTAGAATTATCTTATTTCTGGTCTTTTTTTCTTAGTTATTTCTAAAGATTTATCTTTTCTCCATTTTTCTATGTTTTCATGGTGTCCACTTAATAAAATTTCTGGAACTTTAACTCCATGAAATTCTTCTGGTCTCGTATATTGAGGATATTCAAGCAAATTACCATTTGAAAAACTTTCTTCTTTTATTGATTCTTTGTTTATAACCCCATCAACATACCTTGAAACGGAATCTATAAGCACCATACTAGGAAGTTCTCCTCCTGTTAAAACATAATCTCCAATAGAGATTTCTTCATCTACAATTTCGTCCAAAACTCTTTGGTCAATTCCTTCATAATGTCCGGCAAAGTAATATTATATGTTTTTCTTTGCTTAGTTCTTTTATTTTTTCTTGATTTAATACTTTTCCTTGTGGAGAAAGGTAAATTAGTTTCGCGTTTTCTGTCTCTATGGACTTATACGCATCATACACTACATCTGGCATCATTACCATGCCTGCTCCTCCACCATAAGGTGTATCATCCACCTTTTTATGTTTGTTCTTAGAAAAATCTCTTATATTAATCGTTTCAATCTCTATAAGTCTTTTTTCTTCTGCTCTTCCAATTATACTTGTTTTTAATATGTCAAACATCTCTGGAAAAAGTGTAAGTATACTAAACTTCATTTTATTCTCCTAGTCCATTTATAAGATGTACTATCATCTTTTTATTTGCTACATCTACATTCTTTATTACATCGCCTATTGCTGGAAGTAAAACTTGTTTTCCAAGCTCATCTTTTACGACATATACATCATTACTACCTGTAGGAAATACATCAACTATTTTGCCTAATAATTTATTTTCGTCTGTGTAAACCTCTATATCTATTAAATCTACTATAAAATAAGTATCTTCTGGAAGTTCCACTGCGTCTTTTCTATCTATTTTTATTAAACAATTTTTGTATTCTGAAGTTTGGTTAATATCATCAATTCCTTTTAGCTTTAATAAAACTAAATTCTTATGATATTTTACTTCTTCTATTTCCATTTCTTGTAGCTTTTTATTTTTTTCAATGTATACTTTTTTTAGATCATCAAATCTTGTAATATCATCTGTATAAGGTACAACTTTTAGAAAACCTTTTATTCCATAATAATTTACTATTTGACCTATTTCTAATAAGTTTTGCATTTTTATCCTCCAAGTCTATTAGTCTATAAACTCGATTGTAACTTTCTTTTGTTCTTTGGCAGCAACTGCTTTAAAAATTGTTCTTATAGCTTTTGCAATTCTACCTTCTTTTCCAATTACTCTGCCCATATCCTTTTCTGCGACTTTTACTTCAAATACAATACTTCTTTCGCCATCAATTTGGTTAATTTGTATTCCTGCTTTGTCTTCTACAAGGCTCTCAATAATTGTTTGTAAAATTTCTTTCATAGTCTTTCCTCCTAAAAGTTAGTCCTAAGCCTTTTCAATTAAAGCTTTTACTGTATCTGTTGGCTTTGCTCCATTTTTTATCCAAGTTTCGCATTTTTCTTTATCTAAAGAAATTATAACTGGTTCTTTCATAGGGTCATATGTTCCAATTTGTTCAATTATTTTACCATCTCTTGGAGATCTTGAATCAGCAACTACTATATGATAGAAAGGAGCTTTTTTCTTTCCTACTCTTTGTAATCTAATTTTTACCATTTTTTGTTTTCACCTCCTGTAAATTAAATTAGTTATATAAACAAGTGAATTACAGATAACTTATGCAAAATGCAGTAAGCATTTTGTAATCTTTGCTTTTTATATAAACAAAAATTAATAACTAAATTTTAAAATTCTTTAAGTCATTCATATTTAAGTTCTTCATCATATTTTTCATTCCGCCTTTTTTATTATTCATTTGCTTCATCATTTTTTGAGTTAATTCAAAGGACTTAATGAATTTATTTATATCTTGTACTGTTGTTCCTGAGCCTTTTGCTATTCTTTGTCTTCTACTTCCATTTAATAATTTAGTATTTCTTTTTTCTTTTTTAGTCATAGAACAAATCATAGCTTCTATTTTAACAAATTCTTTATCATCTACTTTTATATCTCCTAGTTTATTTGCACCAGGTATCATTTTAAGCAGTGAAGAAAATGAACCCATTTTCTTTATTTGTCTTAATTGTGCCAAATAATCATCTAAATCGAATTCTTGCTTTTTTAATTTTTTTTCAAGTTCTATTGCTTCTTGCTCATCAAAAGCTTCTTCAGCTTTTTCTATTATTGATAGGACATCTCCCATTCCTAAAATCCTTGTTGCCATTCTATCTGGATGAAATATTTCTATATCGCTTAGTTTTTCTCCTGTTGCTGCAAATTTTATTGGTCTTCCTGTGACTTTCTTAACTGAAAGCGCTGCACCTCCACGTGTATCTCCATCTAGCTTTGTAAGTATAACTCCATCTATTCCAAGCCTTTCATTAAAGCTTGTCGCAACATTTACTGCATCTTGACCTGTCATACTATCTACAACTAAAAGTATTTCATGTGGTTTTACTCCTTGTTTTACATTTTGTAGCTCTTGCATTAGTTCTTCATCTATATGAAGCCTTCCTGCTGTATCTAATATAACTACATCATTTAGTTTTGAAATAGCTATATTCATTGCTTGTTTTGCTATATGAACTACATCTTTTGAAGTTTCATTTGCAAATACTGGA
>CANPCK010000003.1 GCA_947572545.1 uncultured Clostridium sp.
TATTTCCGCTTGGTCTCTTAAAGGATTTTTTGTTTACTTTTCAATGTACTTTTTTTATTTGCTTTTTTATTTTGCAAATATATTTTTTTGCTCCCTAATCACAGAGCTTTTTTATTATACAATTTTAAAATACAAATGTCAATACTTTTTTTGAATTTTTTTAAATTTTTTTAATGGAAATTTTTTCTGCTTTTTCAAAAACCGTATAACCCTTATTATATAAGTGTTATACGGTTTCGATATTGCTTTTATAAATTCTAAATCCAGACTTTCATCATTTTTAAGTCTCCTGATATTTTATATTCCCCAAGTGTTGCTGGTATTAAAAAAGTAGATCCTTTTTCTATTTCTCTTACAAAGTTTTTTGTACTAATTATTCCATTTCCTTCTAATACAATATATGCATAAAAGCTTTCTTCATTTGATTGTGCTTTTACTTCTTCTTTAACTTTTATCATATCTATATTAAATATATCTGATTTATATATACTTGTATTTGAATTTATATCACTATAATTGTATATTTCGTTTTTATTATTTAAGTTTATAACATCTAGTGCTTTTTCTTTATGTAGTTGCCTTGGTTTTCCATCTTTGTCAACTCTATCCCAGTCATATACTCTATAAGTTACATCACTTGTCTGTTGGACTTCGCATAGCATAATCCCATCTAATATTGCATGTATTGTTCCTGAAGGAATAGATATAAAATCTCCTTTATGCACATCTACATATTTAACATTATCTTTTATATTGTTTACTGAGTCTTTTAGATTTTCCTCTGTAATTCCTTCCTTAAATCCATACACTATCTTTGCATTTTCTTTGCAGTCCATTATATACCATACTTCGCTTTTCCCTGAATCATGTTCAATTCTTTTTGCATATTCATTATTAGGATGTACTTGAACTGATAAACTTTGACTTGCATCAATAAATTTAGTAAGTATTGGAAATCTTTCTAAATCTTCACAATGTATTCCAAATATTTCTTTCCTGTTTTCTTTATTATTAAATATATCTAATAGACTTTTTTTATCTAAACTTTTATTGTCTATTATACTTAATCCATTTGGATGAGCTGATATCTCCCAGCTTTCTCCTATATTACTTCCTTCTATATTTCTATTAAATACTTTCGCTATATTGTTTCCACCCCATATAACACTCTTATATGCAGGTTTAAAAAATATTGGTTCCATATCTTTCTCCTAGTTTTATTCTATCACATTCTATTATTTTAACACATTATGATTTTTTTTGCAACTAATTTCTTTTATACATCTAAAAGGACGATTTTTAATCGTCCTTTTAAGGTTTATTCACACATTTTAAGCATTGCTTCTTTTAGTTCGTTTAATTCTATATCTGCTTTTTCCATCGTTTCCTTTTTTACTCCCATATAGAATTTTATTTTTGGTTCTGTTCCTGAAGGTCTTACACAACACCATGCATCGTTCTCAAGTACATAATATAGTACATTTGATGTTGGCAATTTTGTTTCTCCTTTTTCTCCTGTAACTAAATTTTGTATAGTTTTATTTTGATAGTCTCTCATTTCTACTACTTTGAATTTTCCAATATTTTCTACTCTTGTATTTCTTAGGTTTTCTATTATTTGTTTTATCTTTTCTTGTCCTTCTATTCCTTTTAATGTAATTGTTGCAAGTGTTTCTCTGTAATATCCATATTTTTCATATATATTAATCATTTGCTCCCATAGTGTTAGTCCTTGTTTTTTGTAATATGCTGCTGCCTCGCATAGTAGCATTACTGCAACTACTGAGTCTTTGTCTCTTGCATGTGTTCCTGCTAAACATCCATAGCTTTCTTCAAATCCAAATAGGTATTCATATGAGTTGTTTTGTTCAAAGAATTTTATTTGTTCTCCTATAAACTTAAACCCTGTTAGTGTTTCTATTAATTTTATATTATATTCTTTTGCAACAGCTCCTGCCATGTTTGATGATACTATTGTTGTAACTAATGCTCCATTTTCTGGAATTAGATTTCTCTTTTTCTTTTCTGATAATATATATTCTGCTATTAATATTGCTGACATGTTTCCTGTAAATGATATATATTCTCCAGTTTTAGGATTTTTAGCATATACTCCTAGTCTATCTGCATCTGGATCTGTTGCAAGTACTATATCTGCATTTTTTTCTTTTCCTAGCTTTAGTGCAAGTTCAAATGCTTTTGGATCTTCTGGGTTTGGATAGCTAACTGTTGGGAAGTTTCCATCTGGAAGTTCTTGTTCTGGTACTACATATACATTTTTAAATCCTAGCTCTTTTAATATTCTTCTTACTGGTAAATTTCCTGTTCCATGTAATGGCGTATATACTATTGTCATGTCGTCTGCCATTTCTTTTATAAGTTCCATATTTAATGATTGCTTTTTTAGTTCTTCCATGTATCTATCGTCTATTTCTTTTCCTATTTCGTTATATAATCCTTTTGATATAGCTTCTTCTTTATCCATTTTCTTAATTTCTGCATAGTCTTTTACATTATTTACTTCTGTTATTATTTCTTTGTCTTTTGGTGCTGTTATTTGTGCTCCGTCTTCCCAATATACTTTGTATCCATTATATTCTGGAGGGTTATGGCTAGCTGTTACGACTATTCCTGCTATACATCCAAGTTCTCTTACTGTGAATGACAATTCTGGTGTAGGTCTTAAACTTTCAAATCTATATGTTTTTATTCCATTAGCATTTAGACAAAGTGCAGCCATTTCACTAAATTCTTTTGACATGCGTCTTGAGTCATATGCTATTGCAACTCCTTTTTCTTGTCCTTTTTCTTTTATTATAAAGTTTGCTAGTCCTTGTGTTGCTTTCCCTACTGTATATATGTTCATTCTGTTTGTTCCTGCTCCAATTATTCCTCTTAGTCCTCCTGTTCCAAATTCTAGGTCTTTGTAAAATCTTTCTTTTATTTCTGCATCGTTTTCTTTTAAGTCCAATAATTCCTTTCTTGTATTTTCATCAAATACTGGATTTTTGCACCATTCTTCATATTTTTCTAAATATTCCATCTTTACCCTCCTAGTAATAAATTATTTATTTTATACTTGAAAGATATTTTATTTTTCTTTCAAGTTTTCAAGCATTTCAAATTTAATAAGTTGATATTCATAGTCTTCTCTATGATGTTTTACTATTGTATCTAATATAACTCCACATTGTGCAATTATTATTCCTAATATCATAAGTCCTGTTGCAAGTACTGCTGAAGGTACTTTATATATATATCTTATTTGAAAATATTCTATGATCACTGGTATTCCAACTGCTAGTCCAAGAATAAAAAATATTAATGCAAATAAAAAGAAAAATTTTCTTGGCTTGTAGTCTTTGTACATACTTACTATTTTTTTTAGTACTTTTATTCCATCACTAATAGTGTTTACTTTAGAAACACTTCCATTACTTCTATCTCTATATGTGATAGGAACTTCTTTTATTATAAAGCGTTTGTCTAATGCATATAAAGTCATTTCTGTTTCTATTTCAAATCCTGGACTCATAACTGGCATGTTTTTTACAAATTTTTTGTTAAAAGCTCTATATCCTGTCATTATATCTCTTAATTTGCTTCTAAATAAGCTATTTATAGTTCTTCTTACTATATTATTTCCAAAGTCATGAAATCTTCTTTTATTTTCTTTTTTATATGTTCCATTAGATAGTCTATCTCCAATTACCATATCTGCTTTACCGTTCTACTATTGGTGCTATTAATTTATTAACTTCTTCTGCTGGATATGTGTCATCTCCATCTACCATTACATATACATCTGCCTCAATTTCTCTAAACATACGTCTTACAACATTGCCTTTACCTTGATTGTATTCATGTCTTACTATTGCTCCTGCTTCTTTTGCTATTTCTACTGTCTTGTCTTTTGAATTGTTGTCATATACATAAATATCTGCTTCTGGTAGCTCTTTTTTCAAGTCTTTTATGACTTTTTCTATTGATAATTCTTCATTATAACATGGTATCAATATGGCTGTTTTCATGTTTCTATCCCTTTCTTGGCATAATTTTATCATAGCCTTATTATTTAAGTCAAGGTTATATATTTGATTTTCATATTACCTTCATTTTATTTCTTTTCATTTTGTGCTTCTATTTTTAAAGTTTGATATTTTTTATCACTAACATAAACATCTGTATATTGTGTTCCAATGTCTACTTTTTCTGCTCCTTCTATTATTCCTGTAAAGTCTTTTGAAGTTATCACTACAATTTTTTGATTTTCTATTTCTTCTATTGTTTTGTTTTCTTTTTCTAAGTCTATTACTTTATATTCACTTATAAGGTTTATAAATCCTGTTCTTACATTTCTATTATATCCAGTACTGAATTGTAGCATATATACTTTATCATAATCTCTTTTTATATAGTTAGCAGTTTTTACAAAGTCTGCTTCAAATGCATCTAGCCCTATTTCTGTATTTGAATTCAAATGTATATGATAACTTACTGGGCATATAACTATTAACCCAATAATTGTTAAGATTATAAATGCATTTTTTACATCCTTTATAATTTTTGTTTTATTTAGTATTATTATAATTGCTGAAACTAGTGCTAACAGTCCAATTAAGATTACTCCAAATGTATATGATATTTTTTGATTTATTGCTTCTATTGAATATATAAAGAATGCACTTATTGCTGTACTTGCTGTTCCACCTTTTAAATAATACCATATTAAGTATGCAAATGAAATAATATATATTGCAATGATTCTTTTATTTATAACCACTTCTTCTTTTTTACATTTAGTAAACATTATTATATATGGTACTGTAAATAATGCAAAGTATCTAAAGTGGAAAGTGTTAGGATGATTTTTTCCATTTTCATCAACTAAGAATACTATCATTACTATTTCTAAAATAGCTAATATTGTACTTAATAACAAAAATATTATTAATTTTTTATCCTGCTTCTCATATTTGTTTATATTGAATAATGGAATTAGTACTGGTAAAAATCCCATGCAAAATAGTAAAAATACTGTGTAGAAAAATATTCCATATATATAGCTAGTTACTGTTTTCATTGTTATTGGGAATATACTTGATATTTGTGAAGAATAATGATTGTCTCCTACCTGAAATCCATTTAATAATTTTACTAATAATATTCCTACTATAATGGTAATTAAACATAGTATCCCTTGAATAATTAGATTTTTTATATGTTTATAATTTTTATGCTTTAAGTCTATAAATAATAATGTTGTAAAATACGCTGCTGGAAATATTATTGCATATGATTTTACAAAGAATATTAGTCCTAGTAATATAATCAATAGAACATTTTGTATTTTATTGCTTTTATCTGAGAATTTCATATATGCTAAATATATTATCCATAGAAACATTGGATAGCACAATACTTCTTGTACTAGATATGAACTCAGTAATAACTCTGGTAACAAAAGGCTGAATGCTGTAATAAATATAGCTTTTACTTTATCTTTTAGCACTTCTTTTGATAATAGATAAATTGGAAATACTGAAGAAACCATTAATACTACACCTATCATTCTCATGATAAATACTATGTGTTCTGGTGTATAGAAAAAGTATGCTATAGCTAATATCACTGAATATAGGACACAATTATAAGTTAGTGTTTCATAATTTTGTGAAAATCCACCTTCAAAGAAGAATGATCTCGCCATATTTACATACAGTTCTTCATCTACTCCTAAATAAGTTGGATTATCATATTGCCTTGCTATATGTCCATATGCTAAAAGTCCACATATAAATATAACAACTAATATAATTTTTGAATGCTTATTTATATATTTCATATATTCCCCCTATATTTATTATCTTAAGTAATAGCTATTTTGTAATTACTATATAATTACCTATATTATAACTGTTTAAGCTTGTTTCTTTTAATAATTCTTTATTTTCTTTTCTTATAATATAAACTTCATTGTCAGCTATTTTATTATTTTGCATATTTTTTAGATATTCTTTTCCGAGTTTTTATTGCATTTTTTATTTCTCTAGCAAAATAAAAGTTATTTATTGTACAGTCATTCTTTGAGGCTATATATGCTAGTTCAAAATATTCAGAACTACCTAAGCTATTAAATTCTAAACATATAATATGTTCACAATTTCCTAATGCTTTTTTAAATTCTTCTGCATTTTGTTCATAAGTATTAGTTTTAGTATATTCAAATTTGTTTATTAATGCAGAACGTAAGTCGAATATTTGTAATAATAAGCATATTGTTATAATTATATTGAATATTTTTTTGCTTTCATATTTGTATACAGTGTATATACTTCCAAAAAATATGCAATAACATGCTATCCATATAAATCTTCCACTTGCTCTAAATATCTCTAATATTTTTATAATAAAAGATGGATATGGTATGTTACAAATTATATGTGAGTTTAGTTTAATACTAGTTCCCATTGCAATTATAATACTTATAGTTGTACATAATAGTATAAATATTGTGTTTGGATTTTTTATCTTTTCTAAAATTTCTTTTTTATTATTATTTTTTATAATTAGTATTACAGATATTACAAGCATTAAAAGTATACCTACTCCAAGATATCCAAACCCTTCTCCTTCGCCCTCAGTTGCTGTATTTAAGTTTTGTAAAATTCTTGAATATCCTTGTGGATTAATAAATGTATTTAGGTTTATTGTAAAGTTTCCTAAATCTCCAATATTTGCATGTTCATTTTCTGAAGAAAATCCACCTAGTAAAAATATTAACATTAATGCTAAAAGGCAAGAAACAGTAAAAGCTATAATTGATGATTTAATTGTTTTTTTGTTTTCTATAAATTCTACTATGAATGCTGAAAACATTATAATTACTACCATTGGTACATAATACAAATGTATTGTACTAGCTAGTCCTAATAATAGTGACCATAATAATATTTTCTTTATTGGTCTATTTTTATACTTTTCTCTATAAGCAAATATGCTCATTGCCATAAGTATTATAAAATTTCCTGCTAGTGCTGTATGTGCAAACATTCTTTGCAACATATAAGGTGAAATTATAAAAAATATTGTTCCTGCCATTGCATAATATTTGTTTTTTATAAATTTTCTAAGTAAAGTAAATGCAAATACTCCTTGCAAAATATAACTTATTATTCCATATATTCCAAAGTACTGGAATGTATCTGGTAAAATTCCTGATAATGCCTTAAATATTACTGCAAATAATGGGATAGAGTCTGTAAATATTATTGATGCATAGTGTGGATATGATAATGTATTAAAAAGTCCGAATTGGGAAGTTCCAGCTACTCTCTCTAAAGAATACCCAGCCAAGATAATGTTGAGTTAAATCTTCTGAATTGCATAACCAAGCATCTTTTGTTACATTCAACACTTCTATTCCATATATAAGTATAAAAACTATGGCTCCAATAATTCCTGAAAGTATTGTTAATAATGCTATTTTGTGTTCTTTAGACCATTCTAGTATTTTTCCCTTCATTTTCTATTTCCTTTCAAATATTTTTACTAGTTTGTTGGTTTTATTTGCAATGTATCACTATTTTTATCGCTAACATACAATTCTATATGTTTTGTATCAATTTCTATTTTATTAGCACCAATTATTTTTGTATTAGATTCTTTTGGAATTATTACACATATTCTTTTTCCTTGTATGTCTATTATATCTCCGAATTTCTATAACTCTATAATCGTTCTTTAATTGCCCACTAATTGCTCTTACATGTTTATAAATAATTTCTTTATTATCTACTAAATAAATTCTATCATAGTCGTTTTCAAATTCTTTTATTATCTTTTCAAAGTCCGATTTTAATATTGTTCCTCTAAAACTCTCATTTGATAGCTTCATTATATTTATCCAGTATATTGGAGTAAAAATGAGTGAACCTACTATTATCGCTATTACATACATCTTTTTAATATCTTCTGCTTTTTTTATATTTTGTATTAACATAACTAAACTAATTATTGCAAATATTATAATTAGTATCACTGAAAGCATTCTTCCATACACATATTGTATACAAAATAGTATTGGTGCATCTATTGCTGTTGTAATTGATCCTTGTCCTATATAATACCATATTAAATATAGAAATTCTATTATATATACTACAATTTCTATATTTGTTATTTTTATCTTTTTTAGTTTTAGTAACATTATGATGAATGGTATTATTATTGGTGATAAATATCTATAACAAAACTTATGTGGATATATTTTATTACTTTCTTCTGGAATAAATACTATTAGTGCTGTTTCGATTATTGTTATGATCACACTTATTATTAAAAATATTATAAACTTTCTATCTTTTTCTTCATATTTATTTAAGTTTAAAATTGGTATTATTATTGGTAAAATTCCTGTACAAAATAAAAAGAAAACTGCATAATACCATATTCCATATGCAAAATTTACAAATGTGTTTATAGTTATTGGAAAAATTCTAGTTATTTGCTCTGTATAATGATTTGTTCCCATTTGAAAATCATTTATGGTATATATGACTACATACCCCAGAAAAATAATTATTGCAAATATTGTTCCTTGTAAAATTATACCTTTTATGTCCTTTTTTCTATTGCATATTAGTAATGATAAAAAGTACGCTGCTCCAAAGGCTATTGTATATGATTTTATAAAAAACATTATTGCAAATAGTAATATTATTCCTATATCCAATATTTTGTTTTTTTCTCTTATAAATTTTAAATATACTAGATAGACTGTCCATAAAAATACTGGGTATAGCAATACTTCTTGTATGACATAACTACTTAGTCCCATTTCAGGAAGTATTAGAAATATAATAGCTATACCTATAGCTTTCATTTTACTTCCTAACACTTTTTTGCTTAATAAATATATTGGGAATATTCCTGATACCATTAATATTACACCAATACTTCTCATTATAAATAGAATATTGTTTGCTGTATAGAAGAAGTATGATATTGATATAAGCATTGAATATATTATACAGTTGTAATTTAATATTTCATATCCTTTTGCAAATACTCCTTCATAAAAGAATGTTCTTGCCATGCTAATATATAATTCTTCATCTACTCCTAAAAAAGTTATACTTGTCACTTTACTTATTAAAAACCTGTATATCAGCACTCCTGCCATAAATAGTATTATTAATACTATTTTAGAGTGATTCTCAAGTGTGTTTTTTATTTTGTTTAGGCTTTCTAACATCTTTTGCTTCATTAGCTTTTCCCCTTACTTGTTATGCCTTAAAACCATGTAGTTTGTTTTTAATTTTTTTTAGGTATTTTCCTCCTAAGTCTTTTACATAGTTAAATTCCTTTGTTTTAAACATTGTTATTATTATTACTACATTTGTTGTTATCATTGCTACTATGGTTCTTAATATAAATGTAACTACTCCTTTGCCGAAACATTGGAACAAGTGAACATGTATAATATGTTATAGCAAACATTAATGCTGTTACTCCCAAATATATAGCATATTTGGCATAATATTTTAATAGTCCTCCTTTTAGAACATACTTAAATGCAAGATATGGTTCCATTGGCAAGTCTACTACTATTATTGTTATTATTGTTCCTAAAAATATTCCTGGTAGTCCCATTATCTTAACTAGCACTAATGATACTACTAAATTTATAACTACCTCCCAGATTGGCTTAGTTTTCCCTTTCCAATATATTCCTGCTGCTTCACAAAACATCCATGGGGTTTTTCTCATTATGTCTAGATAAAAACGTAATGTAATTAATATTACTGTAAACATGTCTAATAGATATGTTTCGTCTGATATAACTAATATAAATGTATTTGATAATACTCCAAAGCAACATGCACAAAATGCCGCTATCCAAAAATTCATAAAGTTAATATTATAAAATACTTCTTTTTGTGCTTTGTCGTCTCTTGTTGCATGTAGGTTTCCAACACTAGATAAAACTGAACCAAATACCTGTGTTATTAATGAAGTTAATGCTTTCGTAACCATTGAATAGTTTGAATATATTCCTGTTACTGCTACTCTTATATATTTTGATATAAGTAAATTGTCTGTTGAGTCTCTTATGATACTTCCTACTTTATGAAATACCATTGCTACTACATTTTTCTTTATTTCTTTAAATGTACCATCATCCAATTTTTTTATATCTTTTTCTTTCAGATATGAATATTCCTTTTTAGCTACCATTGATGCAAATAGATTTGTAAGTATTGTACCTATAACTTGTCCGTGCTAAATATAATAAATAATTACGTGTTGTATAAATTATTATTATTTGTATTATTGATATTGCAAGCATTACTCCTGCTTGGATTGATATGTCTTTATACTTCTTTTGATCACTTATTAATAGTGTTCTATAATATGAGTTAAAGTAAGATACTGCTGTGTCAAAAACAAATATTAAATATATTAGGTTGAGGTTAGATACACCTTCTGGTACTCCATTCATAAAGAAGCCGTAAAAATGGCATTATTAGAAGTCCTGCAATTATTATAAATATTCCTATAAATCTATATGCTTTTTTGAAAAGTGCCATTAATGATTTTACTTTTTCTGTATCTCCTGAGCTAAGTGGTTTATACAAACTATATGCAATAGCTGGTCCTATTCCAAGCTCTACTAATTGTAATGCTGCTAAAATATCTGCAAATAATCCATTAATTCCTAGATATTCTTGCCCTATTACTCTTATAAATGCTATACGAACTAATACTTTCATTAGCTGCTGTATAAGTTGTGCACCAATTGAAAATGTTGCATTTTTTACTGATTGACTAGTTCTTTGCATTTACTTCTCCCTCCATAATTTCACTTATTAATTCTACATATTTTTCTGCAATCCTTTTTTCACTATATTCTGTTGTTAATTTTTTTGATATTTCTTCTAATCTTTGTTTAGTTGGTCTATTATTTAATACTTCTATTATCTTTAATGCAAGTTCTTCATAACTTGTTGCTTTTTTATAATAAAATACTTCATTCATTGTTGCTTCTTGAAGTGATGTTTCTTTAGTTGAAATAACTGGCACATTGCACATCGCAGCTTCTACTGGTGTTCTTCCAAACCCCTCCATATATGATGTACTAATAAATAAATCTGCATTATAAAGCAAAGTGTTTCTTTCTTCATCAGATATGTAAGATAATATTTTCACTCTTTCTTTTAAGTTGTTTTTTTCTATAAATTCTACTATTTCTTTATATCTTGAATTAGGTGAGTTTTCTTCTGGTCTTCCTACTAATACTAATGAGTGTGGTATTATTTCTTTTATTTTGTTAAATGCTTTGACAAGTGTTATTTGATTTTTATGTTTAAAAAACGAATTAATTGTTAGCATATATGGTTTTTCTGTTCTTATTATGTCTGATACTTTTTTGTCATATTTCTTTAATTTTGCAACTGAACTTGGTATTACTTTTATCTTTCCTTGGTAACTTGGATTTACATCTATTAACCTATTTTTTGAGTATTCTGACAGTGTTGTTATATATTCTGATAAATTCATTAATTCTATATATTTTTGTTTTGTCTTCTTGTATATTTCTGAGTTTTTATCTTCTATTTCGTCTAATGGTATTACATCTAATATAGATATTATATTTTTCTGTTCTTTTATTATATTTGTATTATCACATATATAAGGATATATGATTATATCACATTTTTCCTTTCTTATTTTACCTTTCTTTGTTATGTCTAACTTGTTTGCTATATTTATTAATCTTCCATGATTTGAGTTCTTAAACCAAAATTTGACAGATACTATTTTACAATTTGAAAATTGCTTTTTATATTCTTCTTGTAAGTGTTTATTTACAAACAGAGTTATATCATATTTATTTGATTGTACTAATCCTTCTACGATTTCTTCTCCATTCTTTTTTATTCCTGTTGCATGTTTGTCTACTATATATGTTAGATCTATCCCAATTCTTGGTTTCATTATTAATATTCATCCCTTTCGTTACTATTGAAATGTTTTCTTTATTAAGAACGTCTATTTAGTATTTCCAATATTTCTTTGGTACATTTCTCCCATGTAAATTTCTTTACTTGTTCTAGTCCTTGATTTATTTTATCTGCTTTTTCTTCTTCACTTAAATGTATAACTTCTAATATTTTATTTCCTAATTCTCCATAGTTTAAAACTCCATCATAATAAAAAGCTGCATTTCCTCCTACTTCTGGAATTGAAGATATAAATGATGTAACTACTAATGCCTTATTTGCCATTGCTTCTAGTATTGGAAGTCCAAATCCCTCATATAATGATGGATATACGAAACATTCTGTGTGTTCATACAAATATTTCTTTTCTTCCTTTGAAATATATCCAGGCATAATTATATCTTCTTTATATTCTGATTTTTCTTTTAATTCTAATACTTTTTGATATTTCCATCCTAATCCTCCAGCTATTATTAATTTTAAATTTGATGGTTCTTTTCTTTTTATATAATCAAATGCCATTATTAATGTTTCTATATTTTTTCTTGGTTCTATTGTGCTTACAAAGAAAAGATATGGATTTTCTTTTATATCAAATTTTTCTTGTATTGCATTTTCTTCTTCTTCTGAGATATTTAGCTCTTTTCCAGCACTTGTCCCATTATATATTACTTTTATCTTTTCTGCTGGTATTCTGTAAAGATCAATAATATCTTTTTCCGTTGCTTTTGAAACTGCAATAATTTTGTTTGCATGTTTTAAACTTCTTCTTACAAAAAGCTTTTGAATAATTGTATTTTTGAAAGAACCTACTGTTTTAAGTTTTTTTATTGCTAAATCATGTATTGTTAAAACAAATTTTATATTTTTTGTATATTTATTTCTTTTTGGTAAACAATGTTGGGTTCCCCAAAACACATCTATTTTGTCTTCTTCTAATGTTTTTGGCAATTTATAATATAACCAAAAAGTTCCTAATGGTTTTTCTTCTTTTCTTATTATTATATTATCATTTAACTTAAAGTCGATCTTTATATCTTTGTTTGAATATAAATAATATTTATGCTTTCTATTCTCTGAGTTATTTATTCTTTTTAGCACTTCTTCTATTGTTATTGGTATTCCTGTTTTACTTTGGCTAAGCCCTCTTACATCTATTCCAATATTCATGTTTTCCTCCATATGTTTCTTCTGTTAATTTTTATTCTTTTATTGTTGCATATTTATACCCTAATACAATTATTATCCAATAATATGTTAGTACAAAGTCTGGTACGCTTACACATAGCCCAATTGTTGTTGCAATTATGCTTATTATAAACATTATACTCATGTTTTCTTCTTTTTTTCTATATTTTATTAAGTGTTTTAATACTACAAATAATATATAGCAATATGATATTATTCCTACTACTCCTGTGTTTAATAGTATATTTGTAAATAAAGTAAATGTTCTAAATGATCCAAGTCCTACACCAAATATAGGTGAGTATTGAAACATTTTAAATCCTTCTGATTCTCTTTCTATTCTATCTGTTCCTGATGCAGATGTAAGTTTATTTATTGTCATTTGTTTTATTGTATTTAGAAAATTTTTAAAAGGTGAATCATATTCTGCCTCTGGATTTACTGGTTTTGGTTCTAATGGTTTATCTCCACTTTCTCCTACTTCTATTTGCCTTATTGCTCCTAGTTTATAGCCTATTTTTATTGATACTAGGCAAATCGCACTTGCTAACATAATTGATACTATTCCTATTGTTACTATTTTCATAATATTTTGTTTTTTATGAGATAGTTCTCCATTTTTTATAACACCAAATAGACAATATATAAAATATATTCCATATATAAATAATAATCCTATATATGCTGTACTTGAAGTTGTTAATATTGCACATATTGTTGTAGCTATCAATGCTATTATTAATAATATTGTTTTCTTTTCTTTTAGTTTTGTTTTTATTGTTAGGAATGCACCTAAAATAAATGGCAAGAAGCATATTAAGTTGATTGAAAAGGTCGATGGCTCTAATGCAAGTCCTGAAATTCTTCTGACATTATTATTAATTTGGTTACAACATTGTGATGCATATATATTTGTATTAAATAAAATTTCTGGATATTGAATTCCAAAATATGTTATTGTAAATTGAATTAGTCCCCATACTACAGCACATAAAGTACTTATTCCAAATACTCTTATTAGTTTTTTTATTTCTTCTTTACTATTTACTTTGAATGATAGTACTATCATTAATACAAATAAGTAAGTTATTATTAATAATTGCTTTATATTAGCGAATGAAAACTTTAATTGCTTTGTCGTATCATCTATATCTGTGTATGTTATATTTTGTCCTTGAATTATAATTAGTGCTATTTCACTAAGTATTGTAACTATTATGAATATTATAAATGCTGTTGCAAGTTTATTTTCTTTTAGCTTTTCTAATATTATTTCTTTATTTATTTTTGGCTTAGATTTTATAAAGTTTATAAATACTCTTAATAGCCATACTGCTCCTACATATTCAAAAGTTAATATTGGCATTTTTATAAGAGTTATATTAAATACTGATGCTGCTGTGAATGTAGATAAAAATACCAACATATAAAGTAATAATTTTTCATTGTTTTTTATAAAGGCATAAATTGATAATACAATTATTATTATGCCTAATATTGTCATTTGCATTTTATTTATCAATCCTTTCAAACTTCAATATTTCTGAAGTTTCTTTTGCACATTTTTCCCATGTAAATTTTTTTACTTGTTCTAATCCCTCTTTTATTTTTATCTCTTTTTCTTCTTTTTTTAAATTAATAACTTCTAATATCTTATTTCCCAATTCTCCATAATTTAATACACTATCATAGTAAAAAGCTGCATTTCCTCCAACTTCTGGAAGTGATGAATTATTAGCTGTTACAACTAAACACTTATTTGACATTGCTTCTAGTACTGGAAGCCCAAATCCTTCATATAATGATGGATATACAAAACATTGTGCATTTTTATATAGATAGCTTTTTTCTTCATTTGATATAAATCCTGTCATTTTTATATCTTCTTTAAATTCTGAGTTTTCTACTAATTCAAGTACTGTATCATAATTCCAGCCTAAACCTCCTGAAAGTATAAGCTTTAAATCTACATTTTCTTTTCTTTTCATATAGTTAAATGCTCTTATTAATGTTTCTATATTTTTTCTTGGTTCTATTGTACTTAGGAAAAATATAAATTTTTTATTATTTATCTCTAATTTTTTTTCTATTTCTTCTTTTTGCTTTTCTGAAACTTCTATTTCTTTTGCTTCAAAATTTGTTCCCTCATATATAACTTCTATTTTTTCTTTTGATATTTTATATATGTCTATTATGTCTTTCTTTGTAGCCTTTGATATTGCAATAATTTTATCTGCTCTTTTTATACTTTTTTTTAATAATAATTTTTGTACTATTGTTGTTTTTAGTGAACCGATTGTTTTAAATTTTTTTATTGCTAAGTCATGTATTGTTAGAACATATTTAATATTTTTGTCTTTTTTAGGTAATATATAATTTGTTCCCCAGTATACATCTATATTGTCTTGTTTTAATAGTTTTGGAAGTTTAAAATAGAATGCTAGTTTTCCTCCTATTTTATCTCTTATTTTAAAGTTATCCTTTAATTTGAATTTAAAGTCTGCTTCTTCAGGAGAATATAAAAAATACTGATTTTCAGTATCTAGTCTGTTTAATTCTTTTATAATATTTGCAACATATAGCCCTATTCCTGTTTTGTATTGGTATGTACGTGCATCTATTCCAATATTCATTAGTTCCTCCTTATTTTTTATTATTATAAATTGCAAAAATTGTCATACATAGATTTTATTGTATCTTTTATGTCTGTTCCATCAAAGTATTTTGCTGTTTTTGAGTTGTTACAACAAATATATGGAGTGTCTATTTTTCTATATTTTTCTTCATCTATTATAACTTCTATTTTCTGATTTGATAAAGATATAATATATTCTAATAGTTCTTCAATTTTATATGCTTTTCCTGACCCTACATTATATACTAATTCTTCTGTTTCATTTTCTAATAACATCCTATATGTTTTTACTACATCTTTAACATCTGATATATCTCTATATGCTGATAGGTTTCCAACATAAATTTTTCCATCTTGTCCTGATTTTTCAATCTCTGCTACTTGCTTACAAAAACTTGGTATTGCAAAGCTGTCTGTTTGTCCAATTCCTGTGTGGTTAAAACTTCTTGTACATACTATCTTCATATTGTATCTTTCTTTATACATCTTCGCAAAGTTTTCAGCTGCAATTTTTGAAATTCCATATGGGTTGTTTGCATTAACTGTGTCTTCTTCTTTTAGTGGTTCGTTTCTTTGCTCATATTCTTCACTTGATCCTATTAACATTACTTTACAATTAGGACAATTTTCTCTAATTTCTTCTAATATATTTACAGTTCCTATTGTATTTACTTCTACTGTTTTTTCTGGTATTTTCCATGATAGCCCAACTGAGCTAATTGCTGCTAAATTTATAAGATAATCTGGCATCGTTTCTTTTATTACTTCTTTTACTATTTCTTTATTTAGTATATCCATATCATAATAGTCAACATCTTTATCAATACTATCTCTCTTATTAATATCACATGCAATTACTTTATAACCATTTTCTTTAAATTCTTTTATAAGGTAACTACCAACAAATCCTCCTGCTCCTGTTATTAGGACTTTTTTCATATTCCTAACTCCTTTCTTAAGTATCAATTAATATTGGAAAAATGCTGTTATTTAATTTAAAATCAACTTTATCATTATGCTAATTATTTTTTAATAACTTTAAATCATTTTCTACCATTTTCTCTATAAGTTCTTCGTAGTTTACTTTTCTTTTCCAACCTAATCTTTTCTCTGCTTTTGAACAGTCTCCTATCAATAGTTCTACTTCTGCTGGTCTATAAAATACTGGATTTACTTTTACTACTTTTTTATCTGTTCCTTTTAATGTTGCATATTCTTCTGAGTCTTTTCCATGCCATTCAATTTCCATTCCAGCAGCTTTAAATGCTAATGTAACAAATTCTCTTACTGTATGTGTTTCTCCTGTTGATATTACATAATCATCTGGTTCTTCTTGTTGAAGCATTAACCACATTGCTTCTACATAATCTCTAGAATGTCCCCAGTCTCTTTTTGCATCTAAGTTTCCAAGCTCTAATATATCTTGCATTCCATTTTTAATTCTTGCGACAGTCATTGTTATTTTTCTTGTAACAAATTCTTCTCCACGTCTTTCTGATTCATGGTTAAATAATATTCCTGAACAAGCAAACATATCATAGCTTTCTCTATAATTTTTTGTTATCCAATGCCCATAAAGTTTTGCTACTCCATATGGACTTCTTGGATAAAAAGGTGTTGTTTCCTTTTGAGGAATTTCTTGTACTTTTCCAAACATTTCACTTGTAGATGCTTGATAAAATCTTGCGTCTGGTTTTGCTATTCTTATTGCTTCAAGCATATTCAAAACACCTATTCCATCTATTTCTGCTGTACCTATTGGTGTATCCCAAGATGTTGCAACAAATGATTGTGCTGCTAAATTATATACTTCATCTGGCTCTGATTTTCTTATGGCTGCAACAAGTGATGCTAAATCTGTCATGTCTGCATATATTAGTTTTACTTTATCTTTTAAATGTTTTATATTTCCATAGTCAACTGTACTTTTTCTTCTCCATATTCCATATACTTCATATCCTTTTTCTAATAAAAGTTCTGCTAAGTATGATCCATCTTGACCTGTAATTCCTGTTATTAATGCTCTTTTCATTATAGTGCCTCCATTTTATTATATTTTTCTTTTATAAACTCAATTATATTTTTTCTAAATTCTTCTTCTGCAAATTTCATTGCTTGAGTCCTTATTTCTTTTTTATCAAATGTAGCATTTTCACATTCTTTAATAGCTTCTATTAAGCTCTCTACTGTTTGCTTTTTAAACAGTATTCCTGTTTTTCTATCTACTATTGTATCTAATGCTCCACCTTTACCAAATGCAATTACTGGTTTACCAGTTGCCATAGCTTCAACTGGAACTATTCCAAAATCTTCTTCTCCTGGGAAAATTAATGCTTTGCATTCTGATAAATACTTTTTTACAATACTATCTGGTTGCTTTCCTAAAAATGTAATATATCTTTTATCTGCTATTTTCTCTAAGTTCTTTCTCTCAGGACCGTCTCCTATAATTATTAATTTTTTATGTAATTTATTACAAGCTTCTATTGCTAAATCAAATCTTTTATATTTAACTAATCTTGATACTACAAAATAGTAATCTTTTTCTTCATTTGAAGGTAAAAAAGTTTCTGTTCTTACTGGTGGAAAGATTACTACTGATTCTTTATTATAATGTTTTTTTATTCTTTGTTTAACTTCTGTTGATATTGCAATAAATTCATCTACTCTTTGTGCTGACTGGTAGTCCCAAAGTCTCATATAGTTCATAAAATATCTAACTAATTTAGTTTTTAGCTTAGACATTCCTTCTGTATATTCATCTCTCATTTCCCAAGCATAACGCATTGGTGTATAACAGTAACTTACATGTAAAGTATGTGGACCTGTTATTACTCCTTTTGCGCAACAAGAACAGCTACTTATTACTACATCATAATCGTTTAAATTAAATTCCTCAAATGCTTTAGGCATAAATGGTAAATATTTTTTATGATTATATTTTTTGTTTCTCTTTTTTTGTAAAGAAGATGTTATGATATTCATTTCTTTAAAAATCGGATCCATATTATCTGGATCGTAAAAAGTTGTGTATATTGGCGCATTAGGAAAACATTTGTGTAAATTAATAACACATTGTTCTGCTCCTCCCATGTTAGTAAGCCAATCATGTACAATCGCAACTTTCATCTCTTTTCACCTCTCGCTCCTTATTTGTTTCTTAGCTCATGTACTTCTTTTAGCTTATCTCTATTCCCAATAACTAATACATCTTCAGCATCTATACAGAATATATCTTCTACATTTAATAATATTATCTTCTTGTTTCCTGCATAAATAATATTGTTTTTAGAGTCATATTCTTTTATGTTTCCTTTCAAGAAGTTATCTTTTTCATCTGGTTTTATATATCTAAGTAGCGAATTCCAAGTTCCTATATCATCCCATCCAAAATCTCCTGGGATAACATATATATTTTTAGATTTCTCCATAACTGCATAATCTATTGATATAGATTCGCATTCTGAATAAACTTTATTTAATTCTTCTTTATAATTATTTTTTTCAATTGGTGGCAATGTTTTTAATATCTCGTATCCTGAATAATTTTGCTCTAATTCTTTAAGCATATTATTGACATCAAATATAAACATTCCCGCATTCCAAAGGTATGTTCCGTTCACTTAAATATTCTTTTGCTGTTTCTAAATTTGGCTTTTCTACAAATCTTTCTACTTTAATTACTTTATCATTGCTTTTTTCGCATTTTATATATCCATATCCAGTTTCAGGCCTATTTGGTGTTATTCCTATTGTAACTATTGAATTTTTATTTTCTTTTTGTACATAGCCATTTGCCATTTGTAATATTCTACAAAATTCTTCACTATTTGCTATTGCATGGTCTGATGGAAGTACAGCTATTGTTGCATCTTCATATATTTGTTTTATATAAAGACTTGCAAGCAAAATACATGGTGCAGTATTCCTTCCTATAGGTTCCACTATTACATTTCTATCTGGTAAATCTTGAAGTTGAATTTTAACTAGTTCTTTATACTTTTCTCCAGTTACAACAAATATCCTTTCTTTAGGTATAATCTTTAATAGTCTTTCATATGTAAGTTGTATCATTGTTTTTTCGTCTATTAAATTTAAAAATTGTTTTGGCAATTCTTCTGTAGATTTAGGCCAGAACCTTGTCCCCTTGCCTCCTGCCATAATTAGTGCACAGAACATATTATCCTCCAATATAAAAAAATAAATTAGTAGCTATATTATATAAAATATGTCCAAAAATATCAAGTAAATTCATCATATATTTAAAAATATTAAGTTTTTCTATATTTATGTTAATTGTTTTTGTGTTTATGTTAATTGCAATTTGATATATTTTCATAAATAAATAGTAGGATGTACTTTTTTTGTACATCCTACTGTTATTTATATTATTTTTTATTCTTCTATTTGCTCTTTTTTCCTTTTATCAAATTGGTATAATATAATTATTCCAACTCCTACAAATAATACTATTGCAGATATCCAACCACCTATTACTGGTAACTTTCTTATTAAGAATATTACAAATGATACTGGTAATATCATTAATATTTTTTTCCATACTGTGTCTATTGCTGTAATTTTATTTGCTATAAATTCATTAGCAGCTATTGATACTATTGTACTATTCAATACTAAAGCTAAAACATATATTATAATCATTATTAGTGATACTGGTGTTCCTATTATCGTAAATATTAGTAAAAATGCTATTACTGGAACTAATACTGTAAATCCAAGTCCAATTGCTGCAGCTAATAACCCTTTAGTTGAAACATATTCTTTTGCTTTATTTGTAAATTTAGGTGCTATAAATATAAATATAGCATAAATAACTAATACAAATATAGCTTCTACAATTCCATCAAATATATAGTCAGATATTGTAGGTGTTTTTGTTGCTTCTTGTCTTTTCTCTGTAAAATTAACTTCTCCATTAACTGTTATTTTTTCCATGTCTTCTACTTTTTTATTTGAATAATAATTTAAGTTTCCTCCTACATAAGCTGCTGTTTCTTCATCTTTATATACTTGTATATTTCCTGATGCTAAATCTAAGTTTCTTCCTATTTGACCATAAATGACTGTATTGTCAGCTCCTACTTTAAGGTCTCTATATACTACACTTGTTTTAGTCATTTCAAAGTTCTTTGTTGCTGCATACATATCATATGAAAACCCATTCATTCTTATTGTATTAGCAAATATAAATGCATGAGTAGCTATATATGCTTCTTCTTCAATTGTAACTGTTGATGCAAAAACATATAGTGAACCATTTATTCTTCCTGTAATTTTAACATTATTTCCAAATATGAATACATTTCCGTCTACATCTTTATTCATAGTATAAGTAGTATTAGTATAATTACCATCCTCTCCATATAATACATATAAGTCTCCTTCATATATGTTTCTTTGCTCATTATCTGATACAGGATTCATTTCATCTGTTGTTGTTACTGGTTCTCCTGTACTTGTTGTTCTTGGCTCTTGTACTGTTTGATTATTATCTACATCTGTTGCTAAAACTTTTGCATTTAAACATATTACTGATAATAATAGTGTGATTATTAATGTTATGATTAAAAATTTAGTTTTTTTCATTTTATATCCTTCCCTTCTTATTTTTTTATTACATTTTGCACATGTGGACGTCAAAATCTTTGATTTCGCTAACGTCCAATTTTCTTATTGAATAGGAAAAATCAACTTTTTTGTTGATAGCTTGTGGGTTAACAAGCGTAAGCAACAAAAAAATCATTAGAATTCCTATTCAACAAGGTTAATTTACATTGGGCAGTGCAATAATCGTGAAGCGATTTTGCACATGTGGACGTCAAAATCTTTGATTTTGCTAACGTCCAATTTTCTTATTGAATAAAATTATTAACATATAATTTTTATTTTAGTGTACATACATATTTCCAATATCTTTTCTATAATTTAAAATCTCATCTACATTTCCTTCTAATGCACTATATACTTTTTCTTTTGCTTCTTCCATTGAATTTGAAACATAAACTGCTGCAAATAATCTTGAATTTCCAACGCTTTCATAATTATTTCCTTCTGTTTGTTTGCTACTTGCAAAATATATCTTTACTCCTTGATTTTCTATTTCTGCTTTATTTAATGTAAATTTACATGGTTCTTTTGATGATGATATTGCATAGTTTGGGCTAACTATATAAACTGTAAAAGTATTTATTTTTTTAAATTTACAATTTTCTTTGCTTAAAGTTTGTTTTTGTATATTCTCAAATAGTTCTGTAAATGGTGTTTCTATTGCATTTAATATATTTAATGATTCTGGGTCTCCAAATCTTGCATTAAATTCAATAAATTTTATTCCGTCTTTACATTTAAAAAATCCTCCATATATAACTCCATTAAATTCTAGTGAATCTTTATTTATATATTCTATTGTTTCTTTCATGAGTTTACTACAGATCTCTATATCTTCTTCTGTTAAGAATGGAAGTAGCCCATTTTCAAAGCCTAAACATCCCATTCCTCCAGTTCCTGGTCCTTTATCTTCATCAAATCTATATGGATAGTCAAATGTTGTTGGTGTTACTACTAAATTTTTTCCATCTGTAAGTCCTGTCACTGTGAACTCTCTTCCTTCAACCTTGTCTTGTACTATTACATTTCCACTTGCCTCTAAACAAGATTTAGCATATTCAAATCCTTCTTCTTTTCCTTTGAAATGTATTCCCCCAACTTTTACACCTTTTCCTCCTGTTAATCCTTCTGGTTTAACTACAAAACTGTCATCTTGATAATTATCTATTACTTTTCTTAAAGTATTTTCATCTCTAATATTTTGATTCTTGATTATCATTTCTGGTGCAAGCTTTTCTACTATCCCTAATGCATATGTTTTACTCCATTCAATTTTAGATCCTTTTGAAGTTGGTCCAAAAGTTTTTAACCCTAATTCTCTAGCCAAATCTATTAGTCCTTCTTGTAATAAATTATCACTGCTTATTATACAGTTTCCTATATTTTCTTCTTGTATAAATTTTTTGACTTCTTCTTTATTAAATGGGTCTCCTATAATGAATTTTCCTTTTGATTCTTCTACATATTTTGCTATGCTCGGATTTTTGTATGGCATTATTGAATATAAACTATATCCTTTTGACACATATTCTGCAATAACTGCTTCTCTTCCTCCATTTCCTAATAGTATAATTTTTTCCATTTTTTCCTCCTCTTTATTCGAAATAATCAATATATTACACTGTTGCTAAAGGTTAGCTTTCAACTGTATCAGTATGTACTTTGCCACAATTTGTAGTAATTAATTTAATAACTACTACTATATTAATTTTTTTCAAACTTAATTTTTATTATTTTAATTTTTTACTATTTCTGTAATATCCTTTAGACTCTTTTTATATTGTTTTTTTATTTTTTTATTAGTTATTAAGATTTTTGCAGTATAATACATTATATAAATCACACCAACTGATAATAATAGTCTTCCATAACTTAAATAATATATTGAATATAAATATATTAAGTATAGTGTAAATATTGCTATTACCATTATCTCTATTCCATGTAGCCAAAGTTCTCCGTTATCTTTTTTATATCCATATTCAAATAATAAAATTGCTGTAATTAAAAACATTATGGAAAAAACTTTTAAATCCATTAAATACATGTCTGTTTGTATATTGTTCATTCCAATATTTAGTGCTACTAAATATACAATTATTATTGCTGCAATTACTATATTTTCAAATATTTTAGAACTAATTTTTTCTTTTATAGATTTAGGTATCTTCTTTTTTTCTTCCATTACCTTTTCTAATTGCTCTATATTTCTTTTTTGTTCTCTTTTCATGGGTTTTCCTCTCTAAAAACTAATTAAGCCCGCTTTTAGTTAACACTCAAAGTGGGCTTTTATTTCTGTTATTATTAAATTTTATAGGAATATAATTTCAAAAGAAACAACTAATACAAGACAATTAAGATCAAATATGAGTATACATTGATCCTGAAGCTATTAATTCTTTGCTTTTTTACAACTTCAGTATGCAATTTGTCTTGCAAATCGTATTTCTTTACCTAAATTTTAACATAGTAGTACAAAGTTTATTTTAGAAATTATGCTCTTGGGTGAGCTTTTCTATATATATTTTGTATTGTTGCATCTTGGAATTGCATATATATTTGAGTTGAAGATATATCTGAATGCCCAAGCATTGTTTGAATTGCCTTTAAATCTGCTCCATTTTGTAAAAGGTGTGTTGCAAAAGAATGTCTTAATATATGTGGTGTAATTTCTTTACTTATATGAGCCTGTTCTTTATAATATTTTACTATTTTCCAAAATCCTTGTCTAGTAAGTCTTTGTCCATTAGTATTAACAAATAGTGCTTTATTATTTTCATCCTTAATTAAAATATTTCTTGAATTTTCAACATATTCTTTTAACGCTTGTAATGATAATGAACCTAATGGTATATTTCTTGTTCTTTCTTTCCCTCTACATACTACATAAGATTCTTGCAAATTTACATCTTCAATATTTAATGATATTATTTCTGTAACTTTCATTCCTGTTGCATAAGCAAATTCTAGCATTGCTTTATCTCTAATTCCTTTTAAGTCAACATTCTTTGGTTGCTCTAATAATAATTCTACTTCTTGTGAAGTTAATACTGATGGTACTCTTTTTTCTATTTTAGGAGATTGTATTCCATCTGTTGGATCTTTTTTTACTTTTTTTGCTCTTAATAAATATTGATAAAATGATCTAATAGATGCTAAACTTCTAGATATAGTAGATGTCTTTTTTCCAATATCATTCATATATTTTAAATAGTCCTGTATTCCTTCTTCATCTACTTTTAAGTAGTTTATTTTATTTTCTTCTATATAAGCTTCATATTGAAGTATATCTCTTCTGTATGATTGTAATGTATTTTGTGATACTTTTTTATCATTCTCAATAAAGTTTAAGAAATTTTTAATTTGTTTTTGCATTCTCTTTCTCCCTTACTATTTTATTATTCGTCATATATATTTATTAACATAAGATATATATGTTATATCAAATTACACGAGAAATGTAAATAGGTTTTGTAAAATTTTATAAAATATTTATAGTTGACATAATTATATTAGATGATATATATGTTTCTATAAAAGATGCTACGAATAGCATTGTAGCTATTATTGCGCAGAAACATGTATGTCTTAATATTTCCAATTTTATGTTATCACGTCTTTTGTCCTTCATTATAGACTTATACAATCTTATACCGACTTATTGATAAAGCAAAAATAGTTGGAATAAGTATTATATTTTGTAATAACATCGAAGATAAAATAAATATACTTCCGCTCTTTACTCCTAAAGTAGCAATTGCGCTTGCAGCACTATACCCAAGGCAAAATCCTTTAAAACAAACTGCTCCATATACTACAAATATTCCTATAACTGTAAGTCCCGAAAACCATAATAATAATGCAAATGATAGATTCTTTTTTATTGAACTTATGAAAAGTTTAATATAATCTATACTTGCATTATCTTTTGTTTTTCCTATAAAATCATTTATATAGCTGCTTATCTCTTGCCCTTGTGTTTCACTTGCATTATTTATAAATAATACTCCAAGTATTATTCCGACATAAAAATATTATTGTTATTAAACAATAATTTCTCAAATTGTTTCTTATATGCGTCTGTATTATTCCTATCTTCTCACGGTTTCTTTGAATTCTTGTTCTTTTGTTTTGCATTACATATACCTCTCTTATTCTCTTCTTAATCAATGTTTATGTAATACATTTCAAATTAGAACTATATTTTTAGCATTTTGCTTCTACCTTTCCATATACTCCTCCTCCACCTGCTGATATCTTCACATTCCCACTCTTTGCATCAATAATATTTCTTGCTATCTTTTCCCCACACACTGCTTCTATATCATCAAATGAGATTTTATGTAATATATTCATTTCTGTTTCAAATTTAGATAATAATTTTTCAATCGTTTTTGTTCCAAGTCCTGGTATAAATGATAGAGGAACTTGATATTTATATTCAGGTCTAAAATTGGGACTCTTAGTTTTCTCTTTGTCCCTTATTATTTCTATTCTATCTAAAACTCCCATTGTTACATTTCTACTATCACAGCTATCACATTTAGTGACTGGCACATTTCCCTCTATTCTCTTATTACAAACTTCACAATAAGTTCTATGATACTTACCAAGTTTTGGGTCCAATCCATAATTGCAAACTATTTTTCTTTCTTCTTCATTTCTTATTGCTTTCATAAGCTCTTTATATGAAATCTTTTCTACTTTCATCTTGTTATATTCTCTTGCAATCTTTGGTAATGAATGTGCATCTGAATTTGTTAAAAATGTCTTTTCTTCTAGTTCTGATATTTTATCTGCTAAAAATGTATCTGAACTCAATCCCAATTCTATTGCTGGGATTTTCTCATATTTTTCTTTGAATATTCTTTTTAAGCTTTTTGCGCAGTTTCCATAAAAACTTTTATGTGGAGTAAAAGCATGTGCTGGTATTAATACCCCATTATATTTCTCTACAATATCTATTAAGTCATATGCTGATATATTTGCTCTTTGAGAACTTAATGTCATGTTTTTTATATGTTTTTCCATTTCTTTTGAAAAACCTTTTATGTCTTTTAAGTATGGAAAATAGCATAAATTATGAGCACTCCCTGTTTTTCCGTTCTTCTGTCACTTCTGATGTCTCAATTTCGCTCCCTAATATTATGCAAACTTTATCTTTATATATAATTCCACCGTTCTTCTAGTTCTCTTGCTTCTCCATTTTTTAAAAAATTTTCTATGTCTTCTATTACATAAGGTGATGCACAGTCTATTATTCCTGCAATATTAATTCCCTTTCTTTCTGCACATTCCTTTGCAATATTTTCAAAATTCAAACTTCTTGCTGCTGTTATTTTTATTGGCTTATTATTTTTTGTTCTTCCTATGTGTATATGTAAATCTGCAAATACTTCATACATTTAACGTTCGTCACCCTCTCTATCTACACCTATTTCTTTTTTCAATTCTTCTGCTCTTTCTTGTATTCTTTTGTTTTCTTTACCTTTTCTTATATCATCTGCTGCTATTTTATCATACATACTATTCATCATTTCTCTAGCAGTTTTAGTAAGCTGTGCTCTATCTCTTAAGTCTATTATAGTTGGATTACAGCTTCCCTCTTTTGCTCCTAAATCATTATTTTCTATATCTCTCATGCAGCAACACCTTCTTTCAAATAAACGAATTCTTTAAATTCTTTTAAGTATCTATTTTCTATACCTCTTAAATTTCTATTTTCTAAAAGGTTCATTGCTTCATCTATTGAAAATCCTTTTCTTTCAGGTCTATCTAATAATAATCCTCCAAAGTTGTCTACAAGTTCTAATATGTCTCCTTCTTTTTCTCTATTTTCACTAATAGTATATCTGTTTACTTCTGTGCATATTTTACAGAATTTATCTGAAAATCCTAATGTTGAAAGATATTCTGCTCCATCTACTGCATATCTTCTTATTTTTTCAATATCATAAGAAACTATATTTTTTTTGCAAGCATATAAAAGACATGCTGTAACTACAAGATTTTTATCTACATCAATATTCATTTGTTCAATAAATAATCTTGCAAGTTCTGCTTTTAATATTACAGAATTATCAAAAAAGATTTTTGCTCTTTTTTGTAAATAATATACTATTTCTAATTTCTTCATATAGTCTTTTTCACCTAATATATAATCGGCAAATGTTTCCATAGTTATCCCCTCTGCCTTTCTTTTGTTTTTTGTATTCACTTGTATTATATTTTATTAACATTTATTTTTCAATAGAGTAATAAAATTGTAATATAAATATATTTAAAATGTAACATTTGTTAGTTGAAGTTATTCCTATTTTATAGTTAGATGTAGATAAAAAATTCCAAAAAAATTGCTTTGAACTTATTTTCTAAATTCAAAACAATTTTATACTTTTCTCAACTTCATCCATAGTTTGATTATCAGTGTTATAGCTACTCAAATGCTTTTTTTATAATTGTTTTATTGCGTTTCTTGCTAATTCGTCACAACGATTATTAAACTCGTTGTCACTATGTCCTTTTACTTTGATAAAAGTTACTTCATGTGGTTCCATTAGCTTTTCTAAATTTTCCCATAATTCTCTATTTTTTACATCTTCTTTTTTAGAATTTTTCCAACCATTTTTCTTCCAATTTGTTATCCAATTTTGATTAAAAGCATTTACAACATATGCACTATCACTATATATTTCAACTTCACATGAATATTTTAATAATTTTAGTCCCTCTATTACTGCTGTTATTTCCATTATATTATTTGTTGTTTCTTTTTCTCCTCCTGATATTTCTTTTTTATTGTCTTCATACATTAGTATTGTTCCCCAACCTCCTGGTCCTGGATTCCCTGAACATGCACCATCTGTATATATTACGACTTTTTTCATAACTTTCCTCCATTTTTATAAAATAATTGCTTTTTTTTTACTTTTATGATATTATATCAATAATTAATTTTAATGTAAAGAAGGGATTAATAGTGTGAAAAAAATAAAATTTTTCACACTATTAGAATTCCATCGTCCTCAAAATTAGTAGAATTTTGAGATTTCTAATAAAAACCTCTTTCATTTTTGTAATTTACTTTGAGGTTTTTATCAAATATTTATTAGAGCATAAATTGCTCAAATGGAGGTTTTTATGGAGAACGTTCTAGGAATAATTGGTGAATATAATCCTTTTCACAATGGTCATCTTCATCACCTAAATGAATCTAAAAAAATAACTGGTGCTAATTATTCTGTTGCTGTAATTTCTGGTAACTTTGTTCAACGTGGTAATGTCTCTATTATTGATAAATGGACAAAAGCAAAAATGGCTATTTTAAATGGTATTGACTTAGTTTTAGAACTTCCATGTATTTATAGTATATCTAGTGCTGAAAATTTTGCACTTGGAGCTATAAGACTTTTAAATTCTCTAAAAATAGTAGATGCAGTCTCTTTTGGCTGCGAAATTAGTGATTTAGCCATATTGAAAGAATGTGCTCAAATTCTTACTGATGAACCTGAAGAGTTTAAGTCTTTACTATCTCATGAACTCTCTAAGGGCATTTCATTCCCAAAGGCTAGAGAAAACGCTCTTTTAATGTATTTGAATGATATAAGAAAGTTCGCAAATGTTCTTTCTTCTCCTAATAATATTTTAGCTATTGAATATCTTAAAGCACTAAATCTTACTAGATCTACCATTGAACCTTTTGCAATAAAAAGAGCTGGTCCTGGATATAACAGTAAAATGATAATAGATAATTTTGCAAGTGCTACTTCTATTCGTGATCTTGTTAGAAAAAGAAGTTTCTACGAATTAGATAAAGTTATGCCTAAAAATTCTTATGAACTTTTAGCCGATGCAGTAAAAAAAGGGCATTATGTTAGTGGTATTGAATGTTTTGAAAAGGAAATAATGTTTGTTTTAAGAAATATGACTGTGGCCCAAATTGCAGATCTTCCAGATGTTAATGAAGGTTTAGAAAATCTTATTAAAAACGCTGCTAATTCTTCAAATAATTTGGTTGATTTTATGAATATAGTAAAATCTAAAAGATATACTCAAACTAGAATTTGTAGAATTCTATTATATGCTCTTTTAGGATTTACTAAAGAAGATATGGATACTTCTAAGAAAATTGACCCATATATAAGAGTTTTAGGTTTTAATGCAAATGGTCAAAAACTTCTATCTGAAATTAGCAAATCAAATAAGAAACTTCAAGTTGTGACTTCTGTTAAGGATTTTACAACAAAATGTAGAAACAAAAAACTTTTGATGATGCTTGAAAAAGATATGCAAGCAACTAATACTTATACTCTTGGTTATGCTTATGATTCTTATTCAAATCTAGATTATACAACTAAACTTATAACATATAAATAAGCTAAAAATAGACTCTAATATTGGGGTCTATTTTTATTGTATCAGAAATTTAAATAATCATTTACAAACATTATGTAAATGTGATATAATTAATTTTACATTAGCCAATGTGCTTATGTTTTATATATATAAGGAAAATTTATTTTCCTCTCCCCTTTTTTCCATTACTTGCTAAAAGTAATGTTTTTAATAATTATATTAAGAAAGGAAGATCTCTATGGTAAAACGGCTCTTTCGAGCCATGGAAGTTGCTATTTTAGCTTGTTTCCTTTTTAGTGTTTTTTGCATAACTGCAAACGCACTAGATTTGGCACCTTCTTGTTATGACGAACCTAATTCTGCTGACATTCTTCTCGAAGAAAATGCCTCTTTGTTATATGTTATCAAAGATGGCAGCCCCTACTATGAATGTAGCTGGGGATTTGGCAGCGGTCGTTATGGTATCGTTGAAACTGAAAATGCATATACTGATATTCCATGCATTGTAGGTCTAAATGGTTATGCGTTTTTGGATGAAAGCGGAAATGTCATTTCTTCTGATTATATTGAAGATGAAACAGACATTATTATCCCTGAAATTCCAGAAGATGCTGTGAAGCTTTTTATGCACTTCCAGGGTCCTATTTATCGCAACGGTTGGACCGATGTAGTAAACATCTCTCTTAGAAACGGCAACGAACCTAAAATTCCTGAAAGGCTTTGGCCCTTCTACTATCCTGATGGATTACCTTTTGAGCCAATTGCTGTTGAAGATGCGGATGACTTCATTATAGAAGATGTTCAAAATGCTGAAATAACTGTTCCTAATGAACTTGACATTTCTTCAAAATTTGAGAAAATTATTTCTCAGAAAACAGAAGAAGAAGCAAGTAAAAGCGCTGATGCAGTTGCAGAAGATATACAAACCATTACAAGCAACTCCAAGTCAGTTGTTCTGGTTGATGTATCTGGCTCTATGAATGCACATTATCTATCAGTCCTTTCGTATCTTCAAGAAACAGAATTCCCTGAAGATACCGTTTTTATCGCTTTCAATACTGATTTCAAAGTTGTTTCATTTGACAACCTTGTAATGCTAGTTTCTGATCCTTATGGAGAAACTGATATACATGGAGCACTTAATTACATCACAAGCAATTATTCTGATTTCGATTCGGTAATTTTGCTTAGTGATATGATGCAATCAGTAAGTGTTTTGTTCTTCTTCCCTGTCAATGTCCCAATAGCCGAAAATCTCACTGTAGATAATCTCATTATTTATACTCCTATTAACGCATCCAACTATACTAAAAATTCAGAGATTGCAAAAATTAAACAGCATTGGTATGCCAATATTGTAGAGTACGCTATTGAGGATGATGATAAATAAGAAAAAAAGTTTTCCATAGCAAACAGAGAGAGGAGCCCTAACCGATTAAAGTTAGGGCTCCTCTCTCTGTTTTTGTATATAATTGATCCTAGACTATATACTCTAGTTTGTCTTTAAATTTTTATTTAAACATTTCAAATACTTTATTTAATATTTTTACTAAATATACTTGTGGACTTTTCTATTATCTATCTAATTATTAAAAGTTAACCTTATATTAAAATTATACAGGACAACATTTCTCCGAAAATCGAATCGATGTTGTCCTGCATTTAGAGGTTCACTAGTTAATTCTGTTGGTTTTGCTGCGATTACTGCCTTAGACATTCGGCATTCCAGCGATGCGCTTGCACATGTCGCGGACATAAATTCCTTTACGCTCTATCCCTCTGTCTCCCCAGAGTTCTCTGCGCAATTCACCGTTCTTTTTGAACTTAGGAATTTCCACATTCCAAAGCGCCTCCACCATGCTGCGTAAAGCCTCTCTGTCGCTTGTGATCACATCTCCCGAAAAAGACAGTTGAGTTTTGTTGTTGGTTTCTACCAGATTAGCTGTGACAACAGCCTTCCAGCAGTATCTCTTCAAGGTAAATTCGCCTCTTTCGAGATCATACTCGACGCTTTTTACGCCTTTCCGAAATGCCAAGATCTTGAGCTTATTTATCAACTCTCCAAACATAATAACTCCCCTTCTGTGCATATAGCACTACAAAAAATATAGGTACAATTATATTTTATCAAATTTTAGAACTTGTGTCAAGTATTTATGTTTACTGCTTATGCATAATAATAGAGCTCTTTTTCATAGTGAGCTCTATTACTATTATATAATTAATCCTCGTCTATAAAGTCAAATTCGTCTTTAAATTTTTCTTTAAACATTTCAAATACTTTATTCAATATTTCTTCGTCTTCAACACTTACATAAGATTCTTCATCTTCTGAATCTGTGTCTTCTACTTGTAATATAACTACTTCTCCTGGTCCTTCTTCACTTTCTTCTGTTGGTAATAATATCACATATTCTTCTCCATCTAATTCTACTAAATCTAGAAATTCAAAATTTACTTCATTACCTTCCTCATCATTCAATACTATGATGTTATCTAATTCTTCATCCATTCTATCAATTCTCCTTTCAGAATTTTAATTTATTTTATATTGTATTTCTACAATTTTAATGACTTTATTAATAGTATAACTGTTTTATGCTCTATATTCTACCCAATTTAAGTTCCTATATTACTACTATTTTTGTTTATTCATATACATTTCTAATATATATACAGCAGATATTGTATCTACTATATTTCTTTTTTCCTTATTTGCTACATTAAGAAAATTCATAGTCTTATGTGCTGCAACAGTTGTTAGTCTCTCATCTATTGTTGCTATATTTATATTATTAAATTTACATTTTAATTTATGTATAAATTTTTTAGTAATTTCTACTCTTTCGCCTTTTGTTCCATTCATATTTAATGGCATACCAACTACAAATGTAGAAATTTCATACATCTTAGTTAATTCTTCTAATCTCTTAAGTACTATTTTGTCATTTCCTTTATGTTGTATTGTTTCTATTCCTTGTGCTGTAATATTAAGTTCATCTGATATTGCAATTCCAACTCTTGCATCTCCATAATCAATGCCTAAATTTCTCATTTTTTCCTCTTTTTAGCTTTAGTCATCTAATCCTATATATGATTTTACCATTTTTTCTAATAGCTCATCTCTTTCAACTTTTCTGATTATATTTCTTGCGTCATTATGACTTGTAATATATGTAGGATCTCCTGACAATATATATCCAACTATTTGATTTACTGGATTGTAACCTTTCTCTTCAAGTGCTTTATATACTTCCTTTAATACCTCTTTATATTTTATGTTATTCTCATTTTCTACTTTAAAATTCATTGTTTTATCAAAATCCATATTATTTCCTCCTTATTTTTATTAAATTTTATTTATATCGTTTTCACTTTCTTTTGCATTATCTAGATACTCTTCAAGTTTTTTTAGAACAACCTCTAATGCTGTTCCTTTATAATATGTTGTAAGAACAAAATTAAGTTTTGGGTTTGTTATTGCAACTTTTTTCTTTTTATTTGTTTTTTCATTTTGCTCTGCTGCAATTACATCTTCTACTTCTAAACTTTCAACCTCATGTTTCAAATCATTTAAAAATTCTACAACACCATCAATCTCAATTCCTGAAAATGCTATAACAAATTTTGGCCCCATATATCTTACAAAAAGATATTCTTTTGATAATTTTTCTTTGATATAGTCACATACATCTATTATCATTTGATTTCCAGTGTCTCTATTTACATTTTTATTTGTTTCTACTAAATTTGTTATTTTAAACATACATATTGTCGAAGTAGTATAATTATCTATTATATTCCTTCCACTCTCATATAAATATTCTGAAGTTTGTAAATCTGAATATAAATCTTGCCTCTTCAAACTTTCTATTATATTTTGATAAGATACTATTTTAAATACTGATATAATATTTTCCTTAACAACTTCTAATATTGTTGTATCTACATGGTCAAAAGCATGCATTTGACCACTTTCCAATATCCAATATCCTATATATACATTATCTATATATAATGGGAAAAACATTGCTGATTTAGCTCTTCCAAATTCCATTTTCTGATATGGAAGTCTTTCTGTATCATTATTTACTGTTACATATTTAGGTTTTGCAGTTGTTATACTGTCTTTAAATATCTCTTCACTTTGTAAATTTCTTAGTGTATCCCAATGTTTTTTGTCAACATTTGATGCCTTAACAACATATTCTATTCCGTCAAATACAACTATTGTTGAATATTTTATAGAGTATTGCTGTATTAGTATCTCGTTTATTTTTATAATCTTTTCATCAACACTCATTGTGTCTCCAACAGTACTCATAAAATCTTGTAAAACATTTAAACTTGTAACTTTTTGATTTATGTCTTTGAAGTTCTTTATTCTTCCACTTATTATTATATTATAAACTAGCAATACCATTATTATTATTACTAGAATTGCTATTACTGCAAATATCATTGTTTTCCCCTCTCCATAAATTTATGTTTTACTTGAATTGTTTCTTCATTTTATCTAAAGTACTACTCATGCTCCTTGAAAAACTTTTTTGTGGTTCTTCAGCATTGTCTTTTTCTTCAGATTTATTCTTTTTATAATCTATCTTTGATTTGCTATTGATTAGTGGATATACCATATCTGCTAATTTTTTTAACTCTGACATAAATTGCTTTGAGTATCCATTTGTTGTGACTATACAGTCTACCATTCCTGATAAATACTTTGCTGCAACTTCTCTATCATATGAAATAGCCATAGTTGGTATACGTTCTTTGTCAAATAGATTTCTCATATATGACATTTCGGGATCATTATAACAAGACATTCCTCCAATAATTGCACTTACACTAAGTCCTCTAACCTTCATGGCTTGATTTATAATTACTTTTAATTTTAATGGACTTAATTTGTTGGCTGATTGTAAATCTCTTAAAAATGCTGTTAATGGTTGTATTGTTAATATATCCATATTTTGTATTAAATATATTTCTTGTGCTATTTCAAAGTATTCAAATGGAGTTTGATAGTCACAATCAATTAATACTAATGAATATTTTTTTACCAATGCTGCAATTACATTTTCTACATTTTGTACTTCTACTTTTTTTCCTGGTATAGATGTAAATACAGTTAAATTTTTACTTACTTCTATTCCATCAACTATGTCTTGTTCTAAACTTTCTAGACAATCAATTGCTTTTCTTCTCAATGGTTCTTCATTTCTTGTATATATATAATATGAGTTTCTATTATTTGTAACATCTAATATAGCTGTACTAATTCCTGATTTTGAAATTAAGTCTGCTACATTATTTATTAAAAATGATGTTCCACATTTTGAAGTTCCTACAAAAGCAACAACCTTCTTTTCTCTTGAAAGTAGTCTAGTTAATTCTATTGTTTCTTTAAAATTAGTTTTTTCTATATAGTTTTCAGTTTGTTCTTCTTCGACTTTTTCTTCTAATGCTTTATATAAATTATCATTTTTATCTGTGTCTAAGCTTTTTTCTTCAAAACCTGGTAAAGTATTTTCTTCTAATTCATCAAATCCTGGTAAAGTATTTTCCTCGATTTCTTCAGTTCCTGGTAATACCTTTGGTTTTGTTTCTTCTTGTACTACTTCTGGTTGCTTTCTAGGTCTTCCTCTTTTTTTAGGTTTAGCAGCTTCTGCTAATTCTTCTGGTGTTAATTGTTTTTTAGGTCTTCCTCTTTTTTTAGGCTTAACCTCTTCTGCTGGTTTTACTTCTTCTACAGGTTCTATATTATCTTTTTTAGTTGGCTTTTCTATCTTTTCTTCTACTTTTTCTTCTTTTTTTGTTTCTTCTATTACTTCGTTTAATAAATCTGAAAAAGCATCTTCTTCTGGTTCTTTTTCAATTTTTTGTTCCAATTCATCTATTGATGTTTGTTCTTCTATTTGTGGAACTTCTACTTTTTCTTGTTTCCTTGTAAGTTTCTTTACTTCATCTTTTTTTACAACTGAAGGTATTACTACTGGTTTTGTAGGTCTACCTTTATCTGAATTTGTTTCAATAAATCCAATCTTTAAGTCATTTTTCTTTTCTTCTTTTGCTTGTGCTTTTTTGTATGTTCCTTCTCCAAATGTCATAATTGATTGATATTTTGGTGATTCAGCTTCTAGTATAGCCTTTACTCCTATTGGTAAAAATTTACTTATTATTCTAAGCTGTGCATCATTGTATTGCGCAGCTATATTATTAAAGCTTTCAACATATCTATCTGTATTTTTTCCTAATCTTTTATAGTGAGTTATAATATTTTGAATTTCTGTCTCACTCACACTATCTTCTGATTCTGCATGATATGATACTTCATCTGTTTCGATTTTATAGTATACTTTTGCTTCTTTTTTGGTACGTGGCTTATTTACTAATCTACAAACTTCTGGCATTGTTCTATCAGTACCAAGCAATGCGTTATATATTCCTATTGAAAATAGTTTTGATAATAAATTATCTGATTTTGAACGTCTATCAGAAGCTATAAATATTATAGGAATATCTTCTCCTCCTACACTTATAGCTTCATCACTTATTTTATCTAATTGTTCGAATAAAAACTTGTCTATAATATCAAAATTGTTATTTGTATATGGTTCTAAATCTTCACTTATTATTATTCTATCATAAGTTTGGTCCCTTTGTAATTCTTTAATTATTGCATTAAAATAATAAACATTTTTACCAGATATTATTTCTCTATATTCTTTTTGATATAATTTTATAATAGATTCTGATATACTTTCATTATTAACAGCAAATAAAACTTTCATTTGTTAACTCCTTCCAAATCCTTTTATTACTATGACAAATACGAGTGGTAATACTTGGGCTATAACGAATAACGTAATAAAGGCTATCATTGTATAAAATCCTCTGTATCTTACGTCTAATTTTCTTATACCTATTACATATTGATATATTGCACTTATAGTTATTCCTAAGAAACAAAATGGAATACTAAATAATCTAATTTTATCTAATATATAGGCTGTCCAACCATAGGTTTCTGAGCCATATTCTTCTATAAAGTCTTCTACTCTTTCTTTTTGTTCTTCTGATATTTTTATCAATTGCGTTGTTGAATCTGTATTTAAGACTTCTTGTGCTGCAAATACAGGACTTACTAGAAATCCTATAATAGCTAAGACAACTGCTATAAAAATTACTATTTTTTTCATTTTTTGCTTTCCCTTCTATCTTAATATATCTCTAATTTTAAATTTACATATATTATCATACAATAATATATTAAAAATATCAAGCTATTTTTGGTAAATTTTTCTTAATAATCTTTAGATTTCTATCTTTCCATTAAATTTCTTTTCAAGTGCATTTTTTAATAGTATATTTTCCTCATTTTCTAAATTAGCATCTTTTTCTAATATCTTTATTGCAAGCGCTTGAATGCCTTTTAACATGTCTACATCTTCGAAAAGATTTGCTACCTTAAATTCTGGTATTCCATGTTGTTTTGTTCCAAAAAATTCTCCTGATCCTCTTAATTCTAAATCCTTTTCTGATATTACAAATCCATCATTTGTTTCTTGCATAACTTTCATTCTTTCTCTAATATTGTCTGATCTTCCTTGATATTTTAGTATGCAATATGATTTATATTCTCCTCTACCAACTCTTCCTCTTAATTGATGAAGCGCAGCTAGTCCAAATCTTTCCGCATTTTGTATCACCATTACACTTGCATTTGGCACATTTACTCCTACCTCTATAACTGTTGTGGAAATTAATATATCTATATCTCCATTCTTAAAATTATTCATTATTTCGTCTTTTTCTTTTTGCTTTAGTTTTCCATGTATATATTCTACTCTATATTCTCTAAATACTTCTGTTTTGTATTTTTCAAATAACTCTAATACTGATTTTGCATCTATTTCCTCATTTTCTTCAACTAGTGGACATACAATATATGCTTGTCTTCCTTCTTTAATTTGCTGTTTTATAAATGTATTAACTCTTTCTTCCATAGATAACCCTACTGCAAATGTTTCTATCTTTTGCCTATTTGGTGGTAATTCGTCAATTATTGATATATCTAGGTCTCCATAAAGAATAAGTGCTAATGTTCTTGGAATAGGTGTTGCTGTCATTACTATTTTATCAACATTTTTTCCTTTTTCTCCTATTACTTTTCTCTGATTTACTCCAAATCTATGTTGTTCATCTGTAATTACTAGCCCTAAATTTTTAAAGTTTACATTATCTTGCAAAATTGAGTGTGTTCCGTATTACTACATCTATTTTTCCATTTTCTATTTCTTCTATTATTTCTCTTTTCTTTTTTGCTGTCATGTTGCTTATTAATAGTTCACATCTTATTCCAAACTTTTCTAAAACACTCGAAAAGCTTTCTAAATGCTGTGTTGCAAGTATTGATGTTGGTGCCATTATTGCCATTTGATATCCTGACTTCACTGCTTTATATGCTGCAATTACCGCTACTACTGTTTTTCCGAGATCCTACATCTCCTTGAAGTAATCTATTCATTATTCTGTCTGATTCCATATCTTTATCTATATCTTCTAGTGCTCTAATTTGTGCTCCTGTCAACCTAAATGGTAATTCATTTATTACATCTGACATTTTTACATTTTTATCAAATTGTATTCCACTCTCTTTTTTTGTGCATTTATTTTTTAGATTTAAAAGTAATAATTGCATTGTCAATAGTTCTTCAAATGCTAATCTTTTTCTTGCTTTCTCAAATTCTTCAAAATTGCTTGGAAAATGTATTTTATTTACTGCTGAATTTATATCCATAAGTTTGTTTTCTTTTAATATATATTCTGGTAAAGTTTCTTGAAGATTATTTTTTACTAGTGTTAGCCCATTTTCTATTACTTTCCTTATTTGGTTTTGTGATATACTATATGTGAGTGGATATATTGGTATTATTCTTCCTGTGTTGCTTTGTATCCCATTTTTGTCAAACACAGGAGATATCATTTGAATATGCCCACTTTTCTTTGTTATTTTCCCAAAGAAGTAGTATTCTTCTCCCATATGAAAGTTTTGTTTTAAATATGGCTGATTATACCATACTACTTCGCATGCATCTGTATCATCTTTTACTATCATTTTACATATCTTCATTCTTCTATTTTTTGTTGTTATTGTTTGCATTCTTGATGCAGCATAAGCTTTTATCAATATTTCCTCTCCGTCTACTGCTTCTTCAATTTTCTTTATTTTACTTCTATCTTCATAATCTCTTGGATAATATGTAATTAAATCTTCTAATGTATATATTCCGAAGTCTATTTAGTGTTTTTGCTCTTGCCTCTCCAACTCCTTTTATATACTGAACATTTTTATTCAAATCCATATATACGAACCTCTTTTTGTATTTTGAAATTATTATATCGTAGTTTCTTGCTAATAGCAAGAGGTTTATATGTTAAAAAGCTAGAAATTTTTTCTATCCTTCTAGCTTTTTAGATCTTCTATAAAGTTATTTTACTTATTATTTTCTTTAATTATCTTCTCTACTTCTTCTTTAGTTAGGTTTGTTATTTCACATATCATTTTTATATCAAATTTCTTTTTTCATAGTGTGTTTTCTCCTTTCATTATATCTTAACTCATTTGTTTTACCAAGATATATTTTTTGTTTTTTGGTAATTTTTTAGGCGAATTCCTAAAGATTTTAAATATTGTATATAAGCTCTAAAATCACTTATATATTGATTGAACTAAAATTAGATTTTAGTTTGAATTAAATTTTAATAATATGATAGATATTATTACTTTGCAATTGTATAATTTATTTTTCATATTGTCAATAAAAGTTTTTCGACAAATTGTGATATTGATACGCATAGCAAAAGCTAGAAGGGTTTATCTTCTAGCTTTTATGGTCTTTGACTCATTTAGAACCGTCCCATTTGACATTTAATTCTTTCAGGCGATTAAAATCGTCCCTACAACTCTTGGGCAAGGCTTTGGAGCTATTGTTTGTTTAATATTTATTCTATTTTTTTGCCATTGAGTATGGATTTGTTGCTGTTCCGTCTCCTGTTGCTCCTATTGTTACTGCATCTAGGTTGACTTCAATCATTGGGCGAACAGCACATGTATTGCTACCTTCATTGCCGCCATTAGAGGTATACAAGACACTTGAAATTACTTCTCCTTTGTAAACAGAGTATAGACAGAATCGTGCATAGGTAGTGTATGAGCCAACCCCACGTGAAGCAACCCAATAATCCGAATGAGATTTTGATCCAGATGTACTACTAGCTACTGGATTTGTTAGTAAAGCATCATATAGTGTGTGCGTTGCGTAACTTGCTATACTATAATTATAGGTTGTCACCTTCCCTGTAAAGCTTGTATTTGTTGTTCCTGTATACCACTGTGTTTGATTGCTCCTTCCTAAGCTTCCTCCCCCTGTTTTACTTGGTTCTTCTCCATAAATATTGGGCCAATTATAATCATTTGGTGATATTGTTGTTCCATAATTTGAGTTTACTGCTTTCCTTTGTTCATCTGTCGTCATATTGGTTACTTTATCTATATCTTCTTGATTTATGCTCCTTGCTTTTATTACTCCACTTCCATAAGCTATACTATTCCCAAATGCTGTACTACACCCATCATTTAGTAATTTTACTATATTGTTATATGATTCTGCCGCCTTTAACTGTACTCTTCCTACTAAGGTTTCTGATATTAATAACAGCTTATTTCCTTCTACTCCCCATATTCTCCATTTCATACTGTTATTTGCTGAAAATGTTTGGTTTTCATCTGCTCCTGAATATGTTTTATCTACTATATAATCACTTCCTGCTGATTTATAGTCTACA
>CANPCK010000004.1 GCA_947572545.1 uncultured Clostridium sp.
TTGCACATGTGGACGTCGAAATCTTTGATTTCGTTAACGTCCAATTTTCTTATTTGTTTTAAAATCTATATTACAGGAATGTTACAATAGCATTACAAAAATGTATTTTTTTTGCTAAAACACTAGGAATTTTGACAAAATTCTGCTATAATAAATTACAAGTGAAAATGGGATAAATACGCCCAATGAACATAAGAGAAAGGAGCATAATAAATGGCATATCAAATACCAAGAAATGTTAAAGGAGAAGGTAGAATACTATTTATATTCTCTACAAAAGCAATGATATATACTGCAGTAGGATTAGGTATAGGTGGAGTATTATGGTATATATTCAAAATGATGAGCTTAGGAATAGTAGGAATAATATTTATGATATTATTTGCATTAATAGGATTTGCAATAGGAACATTCAAAGTACCAAACTCAGTAGCATTTGATATAACTAGAAAAACAGGTGGAGAAAATATAGATGACGTAATAATGAGATGGTTAAAATTCAAGATGAAAAATAAAAATAAAATATATGTATATACTGAGGGAGGAACAAAAGATGACAGATAATCAAATAACACAACTGTTAACATACTTACTATTTTTAATGATATTCATACTAGTAGTACTAGTAGTAGTATTTATAGCAGTAAAAATGAAAGACAACAAAAAGAAAAAAGATGAAAAATCAAGTGAACTATCAGGAGACAGTGATAATTCAGTAACAAGCAATACTGCAACAAGAGGATATAATAAACAATCAATATTCAAATTCATGGAATTTGACAAAGTAGAAGATAATATGATAGTCCAGAAAAACGGAAATAGATATCTAATGGTAATGGAATGCCAAGGAGTAAATTATGACCTAATGTCAGAAATGGAACAAACAGCAGTAGAAGAAGGATTTTTACAATTCTTAAACTCCCTTAGATACCCAATACAAATATATGTACAAACAAGAACAGTAAATCTAGAGGGAAGTATATCAAATTATAGTAGAAGAGTAAATGAAGTAGAAAGTGACTTAAGAAGAAAAGAAGCAGAATATGAATCAAATAAGCAATCAGGACTATTTACAAGAGAAGAATTAAAAGCTCAATTTTATGAAATAACAAAACAGAGAAACCTTTATGAATATGGAAAAGACATAATTTTCAATACACAACAAATGAGTTTAAACAAAAATGTACTTAATAAACAATACTACATAATAACATCATACTATCCTTCAGAACTTGGAAATAATAACTTTGATAAAGAAGAACTAAAAAACATAGCATTTTCAGAATTATATACTAGATGTCAATCAATGATAGGAGCATTATATGCAACAGGAGTTACAGGAAGAATATTAGACTCAAACTCATTAGTAGAACTATTATATATGGCATACAATAGAGACGAAGCAGAAGTGTTTGGACTAGATAAAGCATTAGCAGCAGGATATGATGAACTATACTCAACAGCACCAGAAGTGATAGAAAAGAAAATAGCGGCGTTAGATAGAGAAATAGAAGAAAAAGCAATCCTAAAAGCAGAAGACGTAGTAGAAAAGATTAGAACAGAAAGAGAAAGAAAACTAGAAGAAAGAAAAGTAAAGATGGAAGACATTATAGACGAAATGGCAAAAATGATAATAAAAGAAAATGAAGCATATTTAGGAAAGGAAATAGTACAAGAATCAATAGAAGAACTTTCAGGAATTAGAAGAAAGAGAAAAGAAGCAAAAGAAAAAGCCGAAGAAGAGGAGGACAAAGCACATGAGCAAAAAACAGTTAAAAAGACAAGAAGAAGAACAACAAAGACAGCTTAATATAGAAGAAAAAACAGAAATTTTACAAACAAAAACTGTAAAAGATCTAATTTCACCAGCAGGAATAGATGCTTCAAATATAGACCATATGGAAATAATTTCAAATGCAAAAAGATATGCAAGAAGTTTCTTTGTATCAACACTACCTAGAATGTGCTCATTTCCAGATATATTCAGAGACATGTACTTATTTGGAGATATAAATACATCAATATATATAAATCCAGTACCAGAAGCAAAATCACAAAATGAACTAAATAGAGTAATAAATGAACTAGAAACAGAAAGAATAGTTGCACAAGATAGAGGAAATATCAATAGAGAAAGTACATTAACACAAAAAAGATTAGAAGCAGAACAATTAAGAGATGAAATAGCAGCAGGATACAATAAACTATTTGAAGCAACAGTAGTATCAACACTATTTGCATATAGTCTAGAAGAACTTGATAAATTTACAAAATTGTTATCAACAGAAATGTCGAAGACACTTGTTGGAATAAAATCAGCATGGGCAATGCAAGAAGAAGGATTTCAATCAAATCTTCCATTAATGCAAAATAAAATAAACAAACCACACACATTTGATAGACGTTCAATGGGAACAGTATTTCCATTTACAACATCAGAAATAGGACATCCAACAGGAATACCATTAGGATTTAATAAACAAACAGGAGTGCCAATCTTATTTGATAACTTCCATAACTCACTTACAAACTATAACATGGTTATATTTGCTAAATCAGGAGCACGGAAAGTCAGTTACAATGAAAACACTAATATCAAGGTCTTCAGTACTTATGGGAATAGAAAGTTTAGCACTAGATGCAGAAGGAGAATACTCAATAGTTGCTGAAAGCCTTGGAGGAATAAATGTAGTACTTAGTCCAAACTCAAAGACAGTAATAAACCTATTTGATTTAGAGCTAGAAACAGTAAAAGATGAAATAACAGGAAAAGATAGAATAGTGCTTAATGTAGAAAATAAAGTAGAAGACGTAACACAAGCTTTACTTACAATGGCAAGAGGAAGCACTAGAAGTACAGATGTTAACGAGTTAACAAAACAAATCATAGCAGAAAGTGTTGCAGAAGAATATCAAGCAATAGGAATAACAAATGATCCATCAAGTTTATATGAAACAAATATGGATAAAAGAAACATGCTTGCAAAAGACAAAAAAGACATGCCTACAATAGGAAGTTGGTACAAGAGAATACAAAAGAAAGCCAAAGACAATACAATATCAGATTATCAATTCCACTACAGTTATTTACTAAAAGTTATGAAACAATACATAAGAGAATATGACGGACAAATGGCATATTTTGATGGACAATCAACATTTGAGTTATTGGACGGAGCACCATTTATAAACCTAGATATATCACAACTAGAAGAAAGATTTGCAAGACCACTTGCACAACAAATTCTTTTATCATGGATATGGGAAAAATATGTTAAGAAAAACAGTGAAGATAGAACTAGAGCATCAAGAAAAAGGGTTATAGTAGACGAAGCATGGATGTTACTACCATATCCAGAAGCAGTAGACTTCTTAAATACAATGGCAAGACGTGCGAGAAAAAGAAATGTATCATTAGCAATTATTTCACAAAGATTCCAAGACTTTTATGAAAGACCAGAAGCACAAGCAGTACTTACATCATCAGATACAAAATTATTCTTAGCACAAGACAAATCAGAAATAGCATATTTAAAGGAAGTATTTAAACTATCAGAAGGAGAAGCTAATTTCTTAATAACATGTGCAAAAGGAGAAGGATTACTAAAAGTAGGGCCAGATACAGCAATATTACAAATAACTCCAACAGCAAAAGAATTTGAATTCGTAGAAACAAACCTAAACATACTAGTAAAAAGAAAAAATAGATAAATTGAGAGGGCGAGTAAAGCTCGCCCTTAATACAAAGATTATTTTTTGCTTAATAGAAATACATAAGAAATTTCTATTAAATAGAAAATAATAAAATTGCATGTTAGCGAAAGTAAAGCTTATGACACACATATGTACAAAATCGCTTTGCAATTATTGAATGCCCCAAGATAATTAACCTTGTTGTTTCAAAAAAATATAATTAAAAACAAAATATATTCCGATTATAAGGAGGAAGTAACATACAATGAAACTATTTACAAATAAAAATTTAATTCAAAAGATAATCATTGCCATATGCTGTATTACATTACTGAATTTTTGCATGGCTCCAAGAGTACAGGCAGCAACATTTGGTGGAACAATGATGAAATATATAAGAGAATTCGCAACAGCTTTAGGAGATGTTGCAATATCGCTTATGCAATTAGGACTTACAGGAAGATGGACATATGCAGTAGATGAAAAAGGCACTGGAGAAGTACAGGATATAAATGGAAAAAGGTCAGACTACTGGATAAAAGATTCAAAATTCCAATATCCAATTATACAGTTAAGCCCAGAATTGATATTTGGAGATAAAGTAGAGTTATTAGGAATAGATTTTATAGGTGGAGACAATGGAGAAGAAGGGGACAACAAATATATACTAAAAACAGATGGCAGTGCAATAGAGAAATTAAGAGTAATAATAGCTAGTTGGTATGTTACTTTAAGAACAATTGCAATAGTAGGATTACTTTCAGTATTAATATACATAGGTATTAGGATAATAATATCAAGTACTTCGCAAGACAGAGCAAAATATAAACAAAGATTAGTAGATTGGATAGTAGCATTTTGTTTATTATTCTTTATGCATTATATAATGGCAGCAGCAGTAAATGTAGTAGGACAAGTAAATGATATATTAGGCAAAAATATAATTAATGGAATAAAATTATCGCCAGAATTTGGAAATGTAAAATATGATAATGAATCAACAACAGATAATGATAACTATACTATGGGAGAAACACAAATACTTCTTGGAGCATGGCCTGATGTAGTAAATACAGGATATTCAGATGTAAGAAGATATATTGAAAGTGACAGTGTATATTGCGTTAAACATGGAACAGAAATTTTAACATTAAGTGAAGCTATATCTAAAGGATACATAAAATGTAATAGGACTAACTGGTCTGCAACATCTGAAGAGGAGAGTACAGGAATATATAAAGTTACATATTCTAGTACATCAAAAAATTCTAATGGAGATGAAGCTGGACTAGAATTAACTTTTACAATGGTTGGAGAAAGTGAAAATAGAAAAATATTTGTAGCAGATGTAGCATTTAGAACAGCTAATCCAGGAGGAACTGGAACAGAGTTTCATGATAATATAAAACAAGAAAATGGAATAGCTAAGACTTTAGCTGAGTTTAAGAGCTTATATGCAAAAGGGATAGCAGATAAAGGATTTCAATTTAATACTCCAGATAATAATGAGACAGGTACTATTACAGCACCAGATCATGGACCAATAAGTGGGATTATAATTGATATACTAGAAGATATAGCAGCATCAGTTACACCTGCGAATGCTGCAGGAAAAACAGAACATAATGTAATTGTATCAAAAACTGCAGTTGATACAAATTCACAAGAGGGAGACGGTTCAGAAATATTATATTACATCAATTATGCAAGACTATACTTAAATGTTTCAGCAAAAGAAAAATATGTAGCAATATCAGTAGGATACTTAATACTATATCTTGTATTGGTAGTATTTACAGGAATGTTTACAATAAGATATATGAAAAGGGTTATATATGTAGCATTTTTAACATTAATAGCACCAATGGTTGCAATGACATATCCATTAGACAAAATAAAGGATCGGAAAAGCACAAGCTTTCAATATGTGGTTTAAAGAATACACATTAAATATACTAATACAACCAGTTCACCTACTACTATATATGATATTAGTAGGAGGAGCAATGGAATTAGTAGAAGTAAATATTATATATGCAGTAGTTGCAATAGGCTTCTTAGTTCCAGCAGAAAAATTAATACGTAAATTCTTCGGATTTGATAATGCAGGAACACTAAGTGCAGCAGGAAGCTTCGCAGGAGGAGCAGTATTCTCTGCTATGATAAATAAATTGAACAAACCACATTCAGGAGGATCAGACGATGATAAAGATGCTCCAAAACCAGTTAGAAAAACTAACTCAGGAGGAGCAGGAGTAGTAGATGCACATGGAACATTAATTGGTGGATCAGGATCTTCAGGAGGTGGAACAACCCCACCAACAGGTGGAGGAACCCCACCAACAGGTGGAGGAACCCCACCAACAGGTGGAACAACCCCACCAACAGGTGGAGGAACCCCACCAACAGGTGGAGGAACCCCACCAACAGGTGGAACAACCCCACCAACAGGTGGAGGAACCCCACCAACAGGTGGAACAACCCCGCCAACAGGTGGAACAACTCCACCAACAGGTGGAGGAGGCTGGGGAATACCAGTTCCAGATGGCTTAAGAGATGCGAAAATAGGAGGAAGAGCAGGAGGAAATATATTTACTAGAGGAAAAGATTTATTTGGTAGAGCAGGAACAAATTTTGGAACAAGAGTTGCAAATACTGGTAGAGCATTAGGATACAGAGCAGCAAATAAAGCAAGACAGACAATCAGAAATGCACCTAAAACAGCAGGAAGATGGACTAGAAAGGCAGTAGTTGGAGGAATAGCAGGAGGAGGACTTGCACTTGCAGGAGCAGCAGTTGGAATAGCATCAGGAGACCCATCAAAAGCACTTCAACTTGCGGCAGCAGGAGGAGCAGCAGGATACTATGGAGCAAACTACTATGGAGACAAAGTGGCAAAAGGAGCAGGAGGAATTGCAGATGCTGCAAAAACATCATTCTGGGGAAATGACATGAGAGATATAGACAGTAGTAGATTTGATAGACAGTTTGTAGAAGATCCTAAGAATAGAGAGGCATTAACAAAAGCATTAGGTTCAAGAGCAAAAGTAGCTGAAGCTATTAAGGATGGAAGTGTACAAGCCTTATTAAACAATGGTATATATGATCCAAATAAAATAGGTAAAGCTCTAAAATTAAGAGATAACCTAATGAAAGGAATGCCAGATAAAAATGGAAGACCAACAAGAGCACTTATGACAAATCCAGATGAAGCTTTAACACAAGCAGTAGCAACAGCTAAATGGAATAGAGATGTAAGCACTAGAATATATGACCCTATGTCAAGAGATAGAATGGCATTTGAAAGCAGATTATTAAAGCAATTAAAAGAAGAAGGCGGAATGGGCGAAGCAGCAGCTAAGAGCAGAGTACAAGAAATTCTTGAGGATATGGAATCATTTGAAATATAAGAACTTCACCCACTACACAATTAGAGATTGTGAGTGAGGTCCCGAGAACCTTGTTGTTATCACAATAAAATACAATAGAAGGAGGCTATTATGAACAAATTCATAAGATGGTATAATCAAAACATAAAACAATTTTGGCTAGGATTTGGAATAATAGCCTTAGCATTTATAATAATTAGAACATTAAATGCAATAGTTGGAGAAGAAAATGAACAAAAGAGAAATAATATGAACTTACAAAATAGTAGTACAAATACAAGTACTACTATTTCTAACAGTAATACTAGTGTAATAACAAGAGAACCAGTATCAAACAAAGATACAAAAACAAATGAAGGAATAATAAAAGAATTTATAGGATACTGTAACAGCAAACAAATAGAAAAAGCATACAACATGTTAACAGATGAATGTAAAAGTTTACTGTATCCAACAATACAAATTTTTAGTCAGAATTATTATAATAATATATTCTATATAAATAGAATGCACACAATGGAAAATTGGTATACAAATAAAAACTTATATACATATTATGTTACTTACACAGAAGATGTATTAGCAAGTGGAAATGTAAAATCAGCAGATAAAAAAGGAGACTATATAACAATAGTAAAAGAACAAGATGAATACAAAATAAATATAGGAAGCTATGTAGGTAGAGAAATTTATAATAAAGAACAAACTAAAAATGGAGTAACAGTCACATTAAACTGGTTAGACATGTATATGGATTATACTATAGCAAATATTACAGTAAAAAATAACAGTACTAATGCAATTTGTATAGATAGTAAGCAAACAGAGGGAACAGTATATTTATATGATGAAAATAATGTGAAATATACAGGATTATTAAATGAAATAGCAGAAGAACAGTTAGTAGGAAGAAGAGGGACAAAAAATACAATAAATCTAAAATTTAACAAAATATATAACCCAGAAAGGGATATATATGGAATAATTTTTGCAGATATAGTAACAAACTATGAAGAATATATACAAAATCCAAAAAACAAAAAGAAAATGTCAATTATTATTGAAATATAAGAACCTGACCCACCTCACAAGCAAAGCTTGTGGGTGAGGTACCCCAGAACCTTGTTGTTTATACAATAAGAACCTGACCCACCTCACAAGCACGACTAAAGTCGTGGGTGGGACCAGAGAACCTTGTTGTTTACACAATAAAAAGACTTGAAATAAGGAGTAGCAATATGGATCCAGAGAAAAAAGGACAAAAACAGGATAACAAAGACATTGCAAGTATATTAAAAAGTGGAAAAGATTTGTTTAAGAAAAAAACAAATCAATTTGCCATGTTCCTAAGAAAAATACCAGCATTTATTGCTGCTTTACCTTTCATATTTAAAGTAATAGCAGTAATAGTATTAGTAGCAATTATTACAACAGTATTTACAGCAATAAAAGACTTTTTTGGGTCAAGTAATACAGCAGGTGTTGCATCAATGTCAGTTATAAGAAATGAGGTAACACTAACAAAAGCAGAACGGAGATAATGGATACTATTTCAAGATAAATCAAGACATTCTTGACAAATATATAGAAGAATCATATCATGCAGACCAAAAGGATGAAGAAGATATTTTCCCAGATGACGATGAAGAAGAAAATGAAGATATAGTAGAAGAACCAGAAGAAGATGATGATGAACAAGAAGAAAATGAATATGATGAAGAAGAAGCAGAAAAAACAAAACAAAGTATAGAAGATTGGTTTAATGTAGAAGATTTTAAAGATTATTTTGTAAAAATGATTAGAGCAGAAATTGCAAGTACATACCCAAAACTTGGAAACTATACAGGACAAGAAGGATCAGAAGATAATCAAGGAAACAAAAAAGATAGTAATGGAGACTATGTGGCACAAGGAATAGTGGAAATACATAGACAAAAAATGAATGAAGATGGATCGGTTGAAGCAGAACAACCACTTACTTACATACCACGTGAAAGCGAAGATCCAAATGAGAAAACATTGAAAGGTTTAATAGATGCTAATTCTCCAGAAGCATTAGATCATTTTTCATTTGATGAGAACACAGGACAAATATATTATGCAATATATAAAAAAGTAGTAGTTACAGTAAATGGAATAGAAGATCCCGAAAGAAGTTCATACAAAATTATAGAGAAATCAGCATCATATAAAACGCTAACATCTATGTGTAGTATGCCATATAACTTTTTATTTGCACTACTTCAAACATCACAAAATTCAGAATATATAATGAAAGTAGCAGACTTGCTATTAGACAAAAGTACAGTAATATTAATGATACAAGATCAATTAAGCATTAGCGAATATACAGAAGTAAAACGCCAAGTAAAAAAGACAACAACACAGCAATTTTCAAAAGAATATGATAATTGGGATACAGAACATGAATATCCTTATTGGTCATCAGATGGAGATCCAACATCGAGTTATGAATTTCCAGCAGGTAATGTAGAAACTACAATAGGAACAACATATGAAAATACAGTAAATATATATGTGAAAAAAGCAGAAACATGGTGTATAGACTTTGAACAAGAAGTAGGAGAAACACCAACAGTAACTATTACTGAAGAAACAACAGATCATACAAATGACTATTCTGAAGAAGAATACAAAGAGCTTAAATATACAGAAAGCACAAGTGAAAGTAGTAGTACAGGAGATAATGATATAGTTGCAGATGTAGAAGGAATGGATGGAGACAGTGACTTAGAAGAACCAAGCACAAAAACAGAAACAACAATATCATATTCAGACGAAATGTTAACAGCTTCAAGTAAATCAAAAACAACAAACTATACATGGACAGTAACAGCATTAACAGAAAAAAGGATAAATTATGAAAGATTTGTAGGACTATGGAGAAATGACAAAGGAGAATGGTATGAAGGATGTCTATTTGACGAACATAATCCAAATCAAAAAGATGTTAGCTACCCAACACCAGGAGATGAAAGAAAACTAGATGTAGTAGTAGATAATATCTCAGATAATCAAGGACAAACAATAGACAATTTAACAGAATTATTATCAGTACATGAAGATACACAAACACACGAACAGCTAATGAAATACTTTTGGAATAAATACTATGGAGAAAATATATATGATGTAAATATAGATGAATTATTAGATCTATTTATAACAAATGTGTTTACAGGAGCATCTGGATCACAATATGGAACTCTATTAATAAACTGGACAGGAGATATAGAAAGAGACGAATTTATTGATTTCATGAATAACTCCAATTTTGCTGGAAAGACAGATTTTACAGGAGAAAACGCAGGTAAAATATGGGATATATGTACAAGACTTAATATAAATCCAGTATATTGTGTATCGCAAGCAGCACTAGAAAGTGGATGGGGAGCACATACAGGAGCAGCATATAATTACTGGGGAATAGGAGTATTTACAGATACATCTTCTGGGTATGGCTATCCTTCATTTGAAAGAGCAATAGAAGCTTGGTGTAATTTAATACTCTCATACCAAAATCAAAGTAGTAACAAATACTCAATGATAGTAAATAGTGGACAGCAAGCATTTGGAACCAAATTTAGTGGAGACGTTATAAATGTATATGATGTAGCAATAATATATGCATCATTACCAAGCCCACATAACTCTAGTTGCTATGGATATACATCACAGACATTTATAACAAATGTATTGGGATTAGAATGCAATCATTTAGGAAGCGAGAATGTAACAGATGAGGAACAGGCAGCATATTCAGAATGGTATGGAGACAAAATAGTAACTATAGCAAAAGACATATTTGGAACAAGAGCACTATATGGAGGAGATGCATCAGGAGTAGTAGAATATGCTTTGCAATTTGAAGGAAATGGACATTCAACATTTACAAGTTATAAAACGACAACAGGCTGGCAATTCTATGGAGCAGACTGGTGTGCAATGTTTGTATCATACTGTTTTGATAACTGCGGATTAATTCCAACACCACTTACTGCACCATATATAAACTGTACAAATGGAGTAAATCTTGCAAGATCAGCAGGAAGATTTAGAGATGTAAAACATGGAGATACATACTCTCCTAAAGCAGGAGATATAATATTCTATACAAAAAATGGAGGAGCGACTTCGTACCATACAGGAATAGTAATAGAAAATGACGGAGTAAAAGTATATACGATAGAAGGAAATACTGGTTACTCATCAGGAGCAACAAATTGGTCTAACAGCTGGGTAAGCAAAGTAAGTAATTCTTTGAGCTTTGCTAATATATATGGATATTGGGAAATGTAAAAAGGAGGTTAGGTCTTGAAAAATTTAAAATATATAATATTAATAGTTGTAGTATTAATAATTATAATAATAGTTTCATTATTACTAATTTTAAATATTAATGAATCAAAATCGTTAGAAGAACAACAAAATGACTATTTAGATGTTATAAATAATCCAGGATATAGCATAATTGGACTAAAACCAGAAATAACAAAATTAGATAGTGTATATTTTTCTATAGATGCATGTATAGAAAAAATGCTAACAAATGCAAAATTAAATAATAATGAAGCAATACTTAACCTTATAACAAAAGAAAAAATAGAAGAAAATCATATAACAAAGGAAAATGTACAAAATAAATTAGGCATAATTAATATAAAAACATATAAAACAAAAGAAGTATATGAACTAGTTGGAACAAATTATGCTAGTTATTATGTTAGAATAATTACTGAAAAGGGAAATATATATTTCAATATAAATTGGGATATGAAAACATCTTCATTTGATCTAAATGTAATAAATAAAGAAGAATTTGAACAATATATAAACAAGACTATTGGTGAAAAAGATGTACAAAGTAAAGAAAAATCAATAGAAAGAAATAGCTATAATTCAATTCCATACAAACATTTAGAAGAAATGGATGTAGCTAAAAAATATCTTTTAGACTATGTTAATAATGCAGTGAACTTTCCAGAAGAAGCATATAACTCATTAGACGAAGAATATAAAAAAGCAAAATTTGGAAGCATTAACAACTTTAAGCAATTTGTACAAAATAATACAAGACTTCAAAAATTATATAAATCTGCAAACTCAAATCCAGAAAATTACACTAGTGGTATAGAATACTTTATTTCCCAAGATGAAGCAAAGTTAGAACAATATAGCAGAAAAGAAAAAGAAGGATATACAGAATATATTTGTATTGATACATTTGGCAACTATTATACATTCAAAGTAACTGCGCCAATGCAGTATACACTCATTCTTGACACATACACAATAAATATACCAGAATTTACAGAAAAATATAAAGCATCAAATGAGCAAGAAAAGGTTATACTAAACTTAAATAAATTTATGCTTGCAATAAATGATAAAGATTATAAATATGCATATAGTGTACTTGCAGATAGCTTCAAAGAGAAAAACTTTAAAACATATGAATCATTTGAAAATTATGCAAAAACGAACTTCTTCAGTGAAAATAAATTTGAATACACAAAATTTGGAAGTGAAGCAGGAACATATTATACTTATACAGTAAAAATAGAAGACAATTCGAAAGTATCAAAAAACAATATTACAAAAACTTTTATAATGTTATTAGAAGAAGGAACAAATTTTAAGCTTTCATTTAATATATAGAAAGAAGAACTATAGAAAAGCATAGGGAGCACAATGTGCTCCCTAAAATAAATATAGTAATTAAAATATTCAATTTAACAAATTGTAACAAAAATGTAATATAAATGTAATATAATCTTGTAGCAAATATGATATAATAAATAAAGATTATTGCAAAAGAAAAAGGAGGAATAATAGATATGTTAGAAAAACAGAATATCATAACAGTTAATGAGCTAAAAACATACCTTTATTCTTTAGATGCAGAAAAAAAGAAAGCAAAAGAAGAAGCAATAAATAACTATAAGATAAAATGTGAAAATACAAGGAAAAAGATAAGATTAAAAGAGATACAAAAGATAAAAATAGCTATTACAAAATCATATAGGGAGAGAATAGAAGCAAGAGATACAATTCTAAAATTATTAGAAGAATGCTCAAATACCCCAAAGATGTTACAAAAATTAGAAAATGCAAAATATATGGTATATAGAGCAAATGTAAGAAGTGCAGAAAGCGTACTTATAAAAGTAGGAAAAGATATAGTAAAAAGGTATAATGAATTAACATCAAGAATAGAACAAAAATTAGATGCTTTTCATGCATTAGATGACGTAAAAGAAATAGACTTTAGCATATATAAACCACAAAGTAATATAGAAGAAATTAAAGAAAAATACAAAGAAGATTATACAGAAGAAGAAAGAAAAGCATTAATACAAAAGGATTTAGACATGATAGCTAAAGCACAAGTATTTAATACAACTCCAATACCACATGAAATATTAAAAGATTCAGATAGAGATATACAATCAAAGATGCCAAGATTTAATAACATTAGACAAAAAAGACTTAGAATATTAGCAACTATGAAAGATGACTATGTAAAGTTAGAAATACCTAGGGAAATAACAGCAATGGTAGATGATGCTATATTAAGTATAGAGACTTTAAAAGATATACTTACAAAATCAGAATATAATAAAATAAAAAACAGCCTTATAAGAAAAAGAAAAAAGATATATAGAAGTACTACAGAATTAAGAAATACAATAAAAATAAAAGAAAGAAAAGCAGGAATTGTAAATTATAATATTCAAGAAGCAAGATATGGAAGAATGGAAGCATTAAGAAATATCATAAACGAAGCAAATGCTATTATAAAAGCTAATGTTATGCCAGGAGCAGAAGAACAATTAGGAAAGCTTAAAACATCATATGAAAGAGAGAAACAATATGCAGCAGTAATAGAAAAGCTAGAAGAAGAATCTGGAAATGGTATAACACAGAATATGGAAGTAAAAGCATTTGAGGAGCAAATAACAACATTAGAATATAAAATAAGAAAATCGCAAGCAATAATAAGTGAACAAGAAGAAAAGATAGAAAGAGCAAAAAAAGAATTAATAATTCTTTGGAAAATGGAAATAGATACTACAATTTCTAAAAAGAAAGAAAACTTAGAATTAGCAGCACCAACAAAAGCTACTGAAAGCAGAATACAAAGAAATAGAACAAAACAGAAAAGAGCAAAAGGATTTTTTATAAAATTAAAAAAATCACAAGGTGGAAAACATGCCTGTGTATAAAAACACTTCGTTAAACATATAAATTAGCGAGGTGTTTTTTGATGAAAAAAATATTTGTTATTGTTATATTAATAATATTAGTCAATTTTACAGTAAATCCGATATATGCGAATACTGAAGCAGAGGAGACAGATTTAAGCAAAGAAGAATTAGATGAGATATTAGAGACCGCATCAAATTTAGAAAAAATTCCTATAATAAATTCGAGACATGCAATTATATATGATAGGATATCTCGGAAAAGTTATATATGGAAAAAAAGAAAATGAAAAATGTAAAATGGCATCAACAACAAAAATAATGACATCAATAATTGTAATAGAAAATACAAAAAACTTAAATACAAAAGTAAAAGTATCATCAAAGGCAGCAGGTACAGGTGGATCAAGGCTAGGACTGCACGAAAATGATGAAATAACAGTAAAAGATTTATTATATGGATTAATGCTATGTTCTGGAAATGATGCAGCAATTGCACTTGCAGAACATGTATCAGGAAATGTTTCAGAATTTGCAAATCTCATGAATAAAAAGGCAAAAGAATTAAAATTAGAAAATACACATTTTGTTACACCACATGGACTAGATGCAGAAGAACACTATACAACAGCATGTGAACTTGCAAAAATTGCAGACTATGCATTAGAAATAAAAGAAATTGAACAAATTGTAAGAACAAAATCGTATACAGTAAGTATAAATGGAAATCCCAAAAATCTAAATAATACAAATGAATTACTAGGATATTTAGAAGGAGTATATGGAGTAAAAACTGGATTTACAAATGGAGCAAATAGATGTTTAGTTACATCAATAAAAAGAGGGAATATGGATGTAATATGTGTTGTACTTGGTGCAGATACTAAAAAAGATAGAACAAAAGATAGCATAGAACTAATAGAATACACATTTGCAAATTATCAAATGATAGACTTAAAATATATGATAGAAGATGAATTTGATATACTTGCAGAAAAATCGAAATTCTATATAGATAAAGGAATAAATGATGATTTAAAAATAGAATTAGAACAAAATGATATCACATATTATCCAGTAAACAAGCAAAATATAAAAGATGTGAATATAGAGATAGAAATAGAAAACAAGTTAGAAGCACCAGTGTATAAAGATAATATAATACGGAAAATTAACAATAAAAATAGATAATGAAGTTATAAAAGAGTTAAAAATTTTTACAAAAAATGAAATAAGAAAAAAAGAAGTTTTTGACTATTTTAAACAATTATTGAAAAGTGTTATATCAGTTGGAACAGAGTTATTGACAACGATTTAAAATGTTGTCAATAACTTTATCTAACTGATATTTTTTTAAGATATATGTAAGTTAAGCAGTTAAAAAAATTATATATAACATATTCTTCTTTTAATATAAAACAGTTTAAAAATTTTTAAACTGTGATATAATATAAATAATAAAAAATTTCGGAGGAACTAATGAAAAATAATCAAGAAAATGAAAATGCAGATATAGATAAATATTTAAAAATAAATAGTACAGGTTCAGAGGAGTATATAAAAGAAAACGAAATAATAACTCATGGTCTTACTAATGCAGAAGCAATCCATATATTAGAAATAGATGGATACAATGAAGTAAAACAAGGAAGACAAAAAAAGTGGTATAACTACTTTTTACAAAGTCTATTTACACCATTTAATAGTATATTACTTGGGATAGCAGTAATATTAAGTTACACAGATGTAATAATTGCAGAAACTCCAAGCTATGCAAATATTATAGTTATAGTAAGCTTAGTGCTTATAAGTACACTTTTAGAATTTATTGAAGAATATAGATCAAATAAATCAGCAGAAAAACTAAAAGAATTAGTTGCAACGACTACAACTGTTTTAAGAGATGGAAATAAAGAAAAAATACCATTAAAAGAGGTTGTTGTTGGTGACATAGTTGTATTATCAGCAGGAGAAATGATACCAGCTGACTTAAAAGTATTAGAAGCAAAGGATCTATATATAAGACAATCATCTCTTACAGGAGAGTCAGATGCAATAAAAAAAGTTGCAAATACAGAGATAAAGGAAGAAGAAACAGAAACAATTTCAGATTTAGACACAATATGTTTTATGGGAACTAATGTAATAAGTGGGAGTGGAAAGGCAGTAGTAATATATACAGGAGATAACACATACTTTGCAAGTATTGCACATTCGATAACATCAGAAAAACCAAAAACTTCATTCCAAAAAGGAGTAGAAAATATTAGCAAACTTCTAATTAGATTTATGCTTATATTAATTCCATTAGTATTTTTATTTAATGTATGGAAACATGACTTGCTTACATCATTTACATTTGCAGTAGCAGTTGCAATAGGAATAACCCCACTACTTCTACCTGTTATATTATCATCTAGCCTTTCAAAAGGTGCAGTTAGAATGTCAAATAAAAAAACAATAGTAAAAAAACTAGACTCAATACAAAGTTTTGGAGCAATGAATATACTATGTACAGATAAAACAGGTACACTTACAGAAGACAAAATAGTTTTAGAAAAATACCTAGATGTAAAAGGAAATGAAGACATAAGAATTTTAAAATATGCCTTTTTAAATTCATATTTTCAAACAGGGTTAAAGGGAAGTATAGATGAAGCAATTATTGCAAGAGCATATAAAAATGAACTACAGAAAATTATAGAAAATTATAAAAAAATTGATGAAATTCCATTTGACTTTGTACGTAGAAGATTATCAGTAGTAGTAAATGAAAATGATAAAAAGTTGATAATTACAAAAGGAGCAGTAGAGGAGATATTAAATATTTGTTCAAATATGGACTATCAAGGAGAAATATCAAATATAACAAAAGAAGCAAAAGAAAATATATTAAAAATAAGCAAAGATATGAATAAAGAAGGTCTAAGAGTAATTGCAGTAGCACAAAAAATAGCTAAAGAAGAAGTAAAGGATTTTAATGTATCAGATGAAAAAAATATGACATTAGTAGGATTTATAGGATTTCTGGATCCACCAAAAGAAAGTGCTAAAGACTCAATAGCAAGATTAAACAAAGCAAAGATAAGAGTAATAGTACTAACAGGAGACAATGCAGAAGTAACAAAATGTATTTGTGAAAAAGTAAATATAAATTCAAGACGAATAGTGACAGGTGCAGAGATAGAAAAATTATCAGACCCAGGAGTAAAAAGATTACTCAGAAATACAAATATATTTGCCAAATTATCGCCAATACAAAAAGCAAGAATAGTAAGATTACTAAAAGAAAGTGGAAATATTGTAGGATATATGGGAGATGGGATAAATGATAGTCCCTCACTTACAAACTCAGATGTAGGAATTTCGGTAGATACAGCAGTCGATGTTGCAAAAGAATCAGCAGATATAATACTTCTCGAAAAAGACTTAAATGTATTATTAGATGGTGTTACAGAAGGAAGAAGAACTTTTTGTAATTTAATGAAATACATCAAAATGGCTGCAAGTTTTAATTTTGGAGAAGTATCATCAGTAATTATAGCAAGTATATTACTACCATTTTTACCAATAACACCAATACAGTTATTAGTACAAAGTTTACTTTATGATTTAGGACAATTAACATTACCATTTGACAACGTAGATGAAACATATTTACAATCGCCAAGAAAATGGGATATAAAAGGTCTAAAGAAATTTATGATATTTATGGGACCAATTAGTTCATGTTTTGATTTAATAGTATTTGCATTATTATGGTTTGTATTTAAGGTAAGAGAAGCAGCTGTGTTTCAAACAATATGGTTCTCATATGGAGTAGTATCAAATCTAGTAGGAATGCATATTATACGTACATCAGAAAAACCATTTATACAAAGTAATGCATCAAAAATGGTATATTTTTCATCAATACTATTAAGCATAATTGCTATGATAGTTCCATTTACAATACTTGGAGAAATTATAGGACTTGTAGGAATATCAGCAAAATTCTTTACAGTAATAATAGGAGTTCCAATACTATATTGTTTTGTTGCAATAATTGCAAAAAAAATATATATTAGCAAAAATGGAGAGTGGATTTAGTATGTCAGTGATGATGGAATTTTTGACAGAAATAAAAAGTGTCAAAAATTCCACAATCATTGGCATTTTTTTGAGATCAAATGAATATAATGTATTATACAAACGATTTGAAAATTAACTTGACAAAACGACTTAAATTTGTTATCATAATATAAGATTTGTTCATGATTAAAGACGCCTTGGCAAGCAAAAAACTGAAGAGATGCAGGTATAGTTTAGTGGTAAAACATAACCTTGCCAAGGTTAAGTTACGGGTTCGATTCCCGTTACCTGCTCCAATTAAAAATGCGATATAGCCAAGTTGCTGAGGTTGTTGAAGCTTTGCTGATTACAACGTCAGTATACGAAAACTAGTCGCGAATTAAAACGGCGATATAGCCAAGTGGTAAGGCACGAGTCTGCAAAACTCTGATCCCCGGTTCAAATCCGGGTGTCGCCTCCAAAACGACAAAAAATGACAACATTCTAACATTTAGTTAAAGTTTTGTCATTTTTTCTTTTGCTACAGCAGTCTGTATTTTGTCGAAATTTCATTTATATATTTCTTTACATCTTTTTATGATTTTATATAAATTTTCCCTAGTTACATTAATAAATCACTTCTGTTACATTAACAATTTATATTTTCTATGGTAATTGATACACAAGATATATTTCACGATAATCTAAAATTATATAATTTCAATTTTTTTTGCTGGATATATTTCAAATAAACCAATTTGTTTAAAACTAACTTCAAAATCAATAAAATCATTCATTATAGTGTCTTTAATTTTAACAAGCTTTTCATAATCTTTATCACAATGTATTGTAATATGTGGCACAAAATTGTCAGGATTATACTTTTCAATTTTAGCTAAATCATAAATTTGTTTTTGCAATAAATATAATGAATTATTTCTTTCAATCTCAAAATATAAATTATAACTATCATTAAAACTCTCTTTTATATTTACTCCTATTATCATTAAATTAATTTCATTAAATTTTATCTTTTTAATAATTTCTATTGCAATATCTTTTTGGCTACTATCCCATACTGTAAAAGTAAAATGATATGGTAAAGTATCTAAACTTTCCCTATTTTCTTCTTTAAATGGGACTTTACAAAAATTTTTATTTATACCTTGAATACTTTCAGTTAATTTATTTAAACTGTCTTTATCAAATAATGCGATACTTGTTATTCTTTTACTCATATATTTACCTTCTTATAGATGTCGGTTTTTCCAACGGTATTATTTTCATTAAATTATATATTTCATTTTATAAAATTATTTTTTCGATTTACACTCATCAATTATTTTATCAAAATCAGAAATGTATTTTCTATCTTGTTCTACCCTAAACTTTTCAAATTCATTTTCTGCAAATTCTTTTGCTTGTTCAGCTGATATATTTCCTTTGTTATCTAAGACTTCATATCTATTTGTTTTTAGCATAGTATTTAATTCTTCTACCCAATCCTTCATTTTCATAGGAATTTGTCTCTTTGCTCTGTTTTCTGCTATATCTAAATACATATTTACTATGTCTTGTAGAAATTCTAATTCATTATTAGTTAAGTAGTTCTTAGCTATATTAACATCACTTTTTAGTATTTTCCCTTCTGGAGAGTGTTTCCAAGAAGTTAAGCCCATATGTTCTTTTTTGCTATTTGCTCTATGGTAGATTATCTCAGCTGCTGTTTCATTTGTGATGGCATAATGAAATTTGTTTTGAATGGTAGCATAAAAATTATTTGCAATTTCGGAACTTTTATTATAATCAATACTACATCCTGCGAAAATATCAGTTACCTTTTGATAAAATCTCCTTTCGCTTGTCCTGATTTCTTTTATAATTTCAAGTAATTCGTCAAAATAGTCTTTCCCAAACTTATTAGGGTTTTTTAATTTTTCTTTATTTATACTATATCCTTTTATGATATATGATTTTAGAATTTCTGTTGCCCATTGTCTAAATTTTGTTGCTTTTTTTGAATTTGTCCTGTATCCGAACAGCTATTATTAAATCTAAATTGTAATAGTCGATATTTCTATTAACCTTACGATTACCTTCCATTTGAACTGTTGGGAAATTCCCAACAGTTGAATCTTTAGATAATTCCTGTTCATCAAATATATTTTTTATATGTTCACTTATTGTAGATTTATCTTTTTCAAATAATTCAGCAATTTTGTTAAGAGGTAACCATATTGTTTCATCATATAAAAAAGCTTCTATCTCTATTTTATCATTTTCATCTTCATAAATAATTAAATCTCCTTTAGTTAATTTGTTCAAAAGTATCATCTCCTGCCATTAAAAACATTTGTTTTATTATATCAAGTGTTACTAAAAAAATCAATATACTTTTATAATTTTCTTAAATGAATTTTCCGTAGTTACATTAATATTCATTTTTAAAATCTTGTAACTGTTGATATTACTACTCTTTTTACAACTGTCGAACTGGGCAAGCCTACAAAGAAAAATCGATAAAACGTTGAAATATCAATGTTTTTTTGGTTTTTATATGTTTTTATACTAAAAATAAAAATGTAGTATTTTCAAGGTTTTCAGAGATATGTTGAGAGCGAGGAGGTGGTCGCTTATGGTAGAGTTTTTGCTATTCCTAATTATAGGATTAATGTTATCAATAACCATAAATATCGCCTTGTTGTAGATTGTATACATAATGTGGACTGATAAACAAATATAAAAATACACCACATACGCTTTCGCCGAGCTTTGTGGTGTAAACTATTCATATAGGTAGCACACATTGTCTGTGGCTCTCATTTTCTATCTTTATTATACACAGAATTTTAATAAATGTGAAATGTGATTTTGAAAAACATCGCATAAACTTTTTGTGGGAAACACCACTTTTGATCTTTATCCATACATTATTTTACTTAGTATTTTTCTTATATTGCTATGCATTCCAGTTTTTTCAATTTCATTTGTTTTTTTATAATCTTTTTTAGAACTATACTATAACATCTTAAGTATTTCTTCTTGTGTTTTTTGTGATAAAAGAGCTGGAGATACATCAAATACAGTTTTAGCACCTTGATCACCTGACATGTTCATACGAAAAGCAGCTCTTGCATAAGCAACAAGAATAGAAGCAGTAAATTCAGGATTAGAATCAAGATTTAAAGAATATTCTATAACTTCTTTGTTATCTGAACCAGTTTTAGCACAAGCAATAACACTTCCACCATGAGGCATACCACTATGATTAGCCTGAAGTTCTTCTTCAGTTATAAAATGAACAGTAGTATCATATTCATCAAAATAATTTGGCATATTTTTAATCTCATTTTCAATTCTATTTTTATCAGCACCTTCACAAGCTACAACAAAACAATCTCTCTTATGTTTTTCCCTTACAGATAAAACTGGATTTTCTCCACTTCTAACACGTTCCATAGCCTCAGCAATTGGAATAGTATATTGTCTTGCGTCCTTTACACCTTCAATTCTTCTTATAGCATCAGAATGCCCCTGGCTTACACCTTTGCCCCAAAAAGTATATAAATTTGCACCAGGCAAAATAGAATCTGCTAAAAGTCTATTTTGAGAGAAGACTCCAGGATCCCAACCAACTGATATTATAGAAATTTTTCCTCCTTGCAAAGCTTTTGAATCAACATTTTTAAAATACTCAGGTATTTTTGCATGAGTATCAAAACTATCAATGGTATTAAATAATCCAGCATACATAGGTACTTGTTCAGGAAGGTCGGTTGCAGAACCTCCACACATAATCAAAACGTCAATATTATCTTTCCAATTAGTCAGGTCACTAATTTCATAAACTTTTGTACCTGTAAATGTTTTTAACTCATTTGGGTTTCTTCTAGTAAAGATTGCAACTAATTCCATGTCAGAATTTTTTAGAATTGCTTTTTCAACGCCTTTTCCTAAATTACCATATCCACAGATACCAATTCTTATTTTGCTATTTTCCATACTGTACCTCCTTATATATTATAGGATAATTTTATCAAAAAATATTAATAATTTCAACACTTTATAAGGAAAACTTAAGAGATAATATACATAAAAAAATTATTGACAACTTGACTTGTATAAGATTTGCAGGTATAATATAAATATCACTGTTAAGGAGGCATTTGATTATGCGGAAACTTCAATGCGCAGAATGTGACATAGGCGGAAGTGGTCACTATACTGCAAGAGAACTTGGTTACAAAGACCACGGCAAAGTTACCAGCAAGAAAGACAGGATGGGAGAACTCCCTGGATTGATTGGGGAGTTTCCGGTACGCATCTATGGTGTAACGTGCCAGAAGTGCGGTCGCACTTGGCGCTACCGCAAGAAGTGGAAAGAACCGAAAACGCAAAATCGAAAGCGAAAGTGAAAGTGAGTATTACTTCGCAATTTGGGGGCTCTGGGATCCAGGGCTCCCGCATTTTAATTACTTAAAAAAATTCATAAAAAGTTCATAAAACATTGATAAAATTTAAAATATTGAAAATAAAGACGGAGGAAAAATGTTTAAAATTTTAGTAGTAGAAGACGATAAAAATCTAAAAAAATTAATAAAAATAACCTTAAATAAAGAAAACTATACAGTATATGAGGCATCAAATGGGGAAGATGCACTAGAAATATTAGATACAAACTATGTAGACTTAATAATAAGTGATATAATGATGCCAGAAATGAATGGATTTGATTTAATAAAGGAATTAAGAGAAAGCAAATACAAAATGCCAATTATGCTAATTACAGCAAAAGACGGAATACAAGACAAAAGAGAAGGTTTTTTGCTAGGAGCAGATGACTATATGGTAAAACCAATAAACTTAGAAGAATTAATATTAAGGACAAAAGTATTACTTAGGAGAAGTAGTAGTACAGACAAAAAGGAAATAAAAATAGGAGCATTAATACTAGACTATAACCAGATGAGCATAACAAGAAGAAAAGAAGAATATTTTTTAGCACAAAAAGAATTTATGCTTCTATATAAACTTCTAAGCAAACCAAATACAGTATACTCACGACAAGACTTGATAGAAGAAATATGGGGACTAGATAGTGAATCAGACTATAGGACAGTAGATGTACACATAAAAAGAATAAGAGAGAAAATGTATGATGTAAATGAATTTGAAATTATAACAGTAAGAGGAATGGGATATAAAGCAATCATAAATGGGGAAGGATAGAGATGATAGAAAAAATATTTGGAAAAAAGAAATCAATACAAAGAAACCTAATAATACAATTTGTAATAGCAACAGTTACAATAGTAATAGTCACACTAATAGGATTTTACTTATTAGTAAATAACCAAGCACTAGAAAAACTTATACAAATAAATGTAAATACAAAAGAGGAAATAAAAGAATTGCTTTCAATTATAAGAAGAAGTGTTGGTCTAATAATATTAAACACAATAGTAATAGGAGGAGTAACAATAAGAATATCAGCAAAAAAAATGTTAAAGCCAATAACTAAATTAAATGAAGCAACCAAAAAAGTAGCACAAGGAAACTTCAATATACAATTAGAAACACAAAGAAATGACGAAATAGGAGAACTAACAACGAACTTCAATAAAATGGTAAAAGACCTAGGAAGTATAGAACTAATACAAAAAGAATTTATAGACAATGTATCACACGAAATAAAGACACCAATTAGTTCAATAGAAGGATTTGCAGAGCTTTTAGAAGCTAATGATTTAACAAAAGAAGAAAGAATAGAATACTCAAATATTATAAAAGAAGAAGCAAATAGACTATTAAAACTATCAACAAATATGTTAAAATTATCTAAATTACAAAATCAGAGTAAGATAATAGCAAAAGATCAGATAGATGTAGCAGAACAAATAAGAAAAGCAATAACACTACTAGAGCCAAAATGGAGTGAAAAAGAAATAATATTTGATGTAAGCTTAGAAGAAAAATATTTTGTAGGAGATGAAGATTTAATATTTCAAGTTTGGGTTAATCTAATAGAAAATTCAATAAAATTTTCAAAACAAAAAGGAAAAATAGAAATAACACTAAAAGAGGTAGAAAACTATATAAAAGTAAGAATAAAAGATAATGGTAGAGGAATGAACAAAGAAGAAATGAGTAAAATATTTACAAGATTTTACCAAATAGATAGATCACATTCAACACAAGGAAATGGTTTAGGACTTGCAATAGTCAAAAGGATAATAGACTTATCAGAAGGAATGATAGAAGTACAAAGTCAAGAAAATAATGGAACAACTATGATAGTGCATCTACCTCTTGAAAATAAGGAAAATAAAATATTAATCTAAAAATATTGTTTAAGATTAGAATATGATAAAACCCATGAAATATGATAGAGAAATAAATATACTATGATGAACAATAAAAAAATGTATAAACAATTTATTATTAAACATGATTGATATTCAACAATATTAAATAATCTTTGTTTATATTGATCGCAAAGCAATCATGCACATGCGATGAAGCCACTTTTCTTATTCAGAAATTAAAAAGCTCTTACGAAAATAACAATTTTAGCAAAAACTTCACATAATCGGTTGATTTTATCGGAAAAACATTGTATAATATGTAATATAAATGTCATAAAAATATTAAAACGTACGAAAACTCTTTCCGTAGATGGTTTTAATATACCTTTTTTTCAAGCGAAAAAAAGGTATAATTTTCTATTGACTTTATTTCAAAAAAATGTAAAATAGAATATAAGTAATAGTATAAAAAGGTGGTAAATATGAGAACTAAGAAAATAATTACAGCAATTTTAACATTTGCAGCAATTTTTATAATATCAATTTTTACAAATGATATAAAAGCAGCAAGTTTGGGGTATGTAAAAACAACAAGAGATAGGACAGAAGATCGGAATAATATATAAACATCAATTATATAGTGGAACACAATCTGTAAAAGATATATGGAAACTAGTCACATGCAATAAAGATGGAACCATAATAAATGGAGTTCCAGATCTTTACTGTTTAAGAGCAGGATTAGGATTTACACAAGCAAATCCTAAACAGACAGTTGTTCAATATAATCAAAGTTATGATTTGCCACGTCAATATGAGAATGTAAAAACATATTTCAGCACACTAGAATCAGAAACAACAATATTTGACGAAGATCAAGAAGCAAATTTCAATGCTGTAATGTGGATATTAGATAATATGCTACTAGAAGGAGCAACAAATGAACAAGTAAACACATACTTAAAAAGCTATGCAGGATATACAGACGAGACATTAAATAAATTGGCAAATAAAGAAAATGTATTAACAAGAGCAGATATAGAAGCAATACAACAATTAGCAATATGGTACTTTACAAACAATGACGAAGAAGCATTTAATAAAGAAGTATTACCAACACTAAACATGATGATAGTAGGAGGACCATATAACACAAAAGGAGACGAAAAAGAATATAAAACATTTGCAGACATATTCAATATGATGTTAATAGGAAATTTTGGAACAGAAAGACAAAATGCAGCAGCAATGTTATATGATACATTAATAACAGAAGCAAAAAAAGTAACATCAGGATATAAACCAGTAAGAGACATAACAGTATTTTTAGCAGGAGGAGATGCAGCAAATGAACAACCAATAGTAAGAGTAAAAGAATCAGGAGAAATAGACCTTGCATTAAGAAAATACATATCATCAGTAAATGGAGAGAAGCTAGAAGGAGAAAAATTAAGAGAACCAGTTTATGACACAAGTAAACTAAACAAAGTAGAAAAAGGTAAAATACAAAAAACAGCAATATACAATCACACAAAAGAACCAGTAAAAGTATCAATAGGGGATACAGTAACATACAGATTAAGAATATACAATGAAGGTAATTCAGGAGGATATGTAAAAGAAGTAACAGACTATTTACCAGCATACCTAAAATATGTATCTTATGGAAATGACGAAGGAATTTGTTGGATATTAGACGAACAAACAGGAAGAATAGCAACATCAACAGAATACTGCAAAGTAGTAGGAGTTCGGAGGAAATATAGAAGATACAGAGATAGGAAAACAACTAGGAGAGGTATATATACCAGAAGCACAATATGATAGCAAAACAGACAAATACATATTAAGTTATGTAGAAATAGAAATATCATGTGAAGTAATGAAAAGTACACCATATGACAAGAACATAACAAATATAGCACAAATTACAAATATGGCAGACAAAAATGGAACACCATTATTAGAAGATAGAGACTCTACAGCAGGAGAATATTTAACATTACCAGAAGACGAAAAATTACCAGACTACACAGGAGGAAAAAATGGTAAAAATGATCCAGTTTATGATGGAAGCAACCGTGTAGGAACAGAAAACAATCCATACTATCCAGGACAAGAAGACGACGATGACTTTGAAAAAATATATGTAGAAACACCAGAAATAGATTTAGCACTTAGAAAATTCATATCAGCAGTAGGAGATACAAAATATGATAGAGCACCAAAAGTAGACACAAGCACACTAAAAAGAGGAGAAGAAACAGCAATTTACAACCACAGTAAATTACCAGTAGCATTAGAAATAGGAGATGTAGTAACATATACATTAAGACTATATAATGAAGGAGAAGTAGACGCTAGAGTAGCAGAAGTAAAAGACTATTTAGATAAAAACTTAAAATATGTACCATTTGGGGATGACAAAGATGCAAAATGGTGGACATCAGTAGAAGGGGAAAAATATAATACACTAACATCTACAGCAAACTGTATAGTAGTAGGAGTTGGAGGAAATACAGAAACAAAATATGTAGGAGAAAAATTAGGAGATGCAATAATTCCTGCATATGACAAAACAAATGATAGACTAAGTTTTATAGATATAGAAGTGCACTGTCAAGTACTTCCAATAGAACAAACAAAGAAACTAACAAATATTGCAGAAATAACAATACAAACAGATGAATATGGAACACCAATAGATAAAGACAGAGACTCACATCCAGGAAATGTAAAGTTACCAGAAGATTTTCCAGGATATAAAGACAATGAATCAGACAAACCATATGTACCAGGGCAAGAAGACGATGATGACTTTGAAAAAGTAATTGTAGTAGTACCAGAAGTAGACTTAGCACTTAGAAAATATATATCAGAAGTAGACGGTAAAAAATTAACAGGAGAAGACTCAAGAGAGCCAGTATATAACACAACACCAATAGATAACAAAACAAAAACAACAGCAGAATATAATCATACAAAAAAAACACTAGAAGTAAAAAAAGGAAGTTTAGTAACATATACAATAAGAGTATATAACGAAGGAGACTTAGATGCATATGTTAGTGAAATAACAGACTACTTACCAAACTACCTAATATACTTACCAGAAAATAGCATAAATAAAAAATATGGTTGGAGTTATGATGAAAAAACAAGACAAGTAAAAACAACAATAACAGCAAAAGAAAACAAAGCAGGCGATGAGATATATAAAGATAGAGCAAGCCAAAAACTATTAAAAGCATATGATGGAGGTAAAAGACTAGACTATATAGATGTAGAAATAATATGTAAAGTAGACAATAAAGCATTAGGAAATGGAATACTTACAAACTTAGCTCAAATAACAGAAATAAAAGATGAGAACAATAAGAAGATAGACAAAGACAGGGACTCAACACCAAATGGTAACTTTAAACTACCAGAAGACAAAAATAGACCAACATACAAAGACAACGAATCAAAAAATAAATATGTACCAGGACAAGAAGACGATGATGACTTTGAAAAAGTATTAGTAAAACCAGACTTTGACTTAGCACTTAGAAAATTCATAACAAAAGTTGGAGAAAAAACAGTAAACAATAGGTATCCAGAAGTAAGTTACAAAGACGAAAAACTACAATATAAACACACAAAAGAACCAATAGGAGTTGTGACAGGAGATATAGTAACATATACAATAAGAGTATATAACGAAGGCGAGGCAGATGGATATGCAAATGAAATAACAGACGATGTACCAGAAGGATTAGAATTTTTACCAGAACATAAAACAAATACAGAATATAGATGGAAAATGTTAGATGAAAATGAAGAAGAAACAAATGATGTAAAAAAAGCAAAATACATCATAACAGACTATCTATCAGTAATCCAAGAAAAAGAAACTGGAAGAAAGAATTTAATAAAAGCATTTAATAAAACAGGAGAAATTACAAATACAAATCCAGACTATAAAGATGTACAAATAGCATTTAAAGTGACATACAAAGCAAAAACAACAGACGAAGCAGCAAGAACAATAATAAACACAGCACAAATATCAGAAGACTCAGACGATGATATAGACTCTAAGCCAAATAGAGACGAAGTATATAATCACAAAGGAAATAATGAAGACGACATAGACTATGATCAAGTAAAAGTAAAATACTTTGATTTATCATTATTAAAATGGGTTGGACAGACACAAATAACATTAAATGGAAAAACAGAAACGAAAGACACAGGACATACAGTAGAAAATGCTAAAAATGAAGACCCTGTGAAAATAGAAATACAAGCAAAAGATGTAAAGAAAATAAAAATAAAATATATTTATACAATAAGAGTTACAAATGAAGGAGAAATTGCAGGGTATGCAAAAGAAGTAACAGATTATATACCAGCAGGACTAAAATTTGTAAAAGAAGACAATCCAGATTGGTATGAAATAAGTGAAGGAGTTGTTGGAACAAAAGCATTAGAAGATAAACTATTACAACCAGGAGAATTTGCGGAGGTAAAAATAACTCTAACATGGATAAATGGAACAGAAAACTTTGGAGAAAAAATAAACTTAGCAGAAATAAGTAAAGACTATAATGAAAGTGGAAGTCCAGATGTAGACTCAACACCAAATAACAAAGTACCAGGAGAAGATGATATAGACGATGCACCAGTAATAATTACAGTAAAAACAGGAAAAGCACAAATGTATATTGGATTAACACTAATAGTAATTGTGACATTTGCAGGAGGAATTGGACTAATAAAGAAATATGTACTAGAATAGTATAATAAAACGCAGTGGGCGCCTGGTAAAACCAGACGCCCAAACCTTTTAGTGTTGAAAAAGGCAAATCACTGCGATGATGATGAGAATTGCAATTACGATACCAAAATCCAAATTCCAGATAAAAAGGATAAAACCAATACCGATGATAGCTGAAAGCATAAAAACACTCCTCAAAATTTGATTTTTTTACCAAAGGTAACTGCCTAATATAACTTTATTATACCACAATTAACATAAAAAGTAAAATTTTGAAATTTAGGGACGTTCCTTAAATTTCACAGAAAGGAATAAATAATGGTAACAGTAATAGGAGCAGGACTTGCAGGTTGTGAAGCGGCCTACCAAATAGCTAAAAAAGGAATAAAAGTAAAACTATATGAAATGAAACCAAAAAAATTCACACCAGCACATACAAATAAGAATTTAGCAGAAATAGTATGCAGTAACTCATTCAAATCAAACTTAATAACAAATGCATGTGGATTATTAAAAGAAGAGCTAAGAAACCTAGACAGTTTACTTATAAAAATAGCAGACAAAACAAAAGTGCCAGCAGGACAAGCATTAGCAGTAGATAGAGAAAAGTTTTCAGAAGAAGTAACAAAAGAAATAAAAAATATGAAAAACATAGAAATTATAGAAGAAGAAATAGGAGAAAATATACACTTACAAGACTTAATAAAAGAAGGAATAACAATAATTGCAACAGGACCATTAACAAGTGATAAATTATCAGAAGAAATAATAGAATTAACAGGAGAAAAAGGACTAGCATTTTTTGATGCAGCAGCGCCTATTGTTGAAAAAGACAGTATTAATTTTGATATTGCTTTTTTTGGGAATAGGTATGACCAAGAAAGAGGAAAAGAGGAAGAAATAAATAACTGGAAAGAAAGAATAAAAGAACAAGAAAAAAGCTATATTAATCTACCAATGAATAAAGAAGAATACGAAAATTTTTGGAAAGAATTAGTAAATGCGGAAATAGTAGAACTACATAAATTTGAAAAAAGAGAAATATTTGAAGGATGTATGCCAATAGAAGTAATGGCAAAAAGGGGAATAGATACCCTAAGATTTGGACCATTAAAACCAGTGGGATTTACAGACTTAAGAACAGGAAGAAGACCATATGCGGTAGTACAATTAAGACAAGATAATGAAGGAGGAACATTATATAACATAGTAGGATTTCAAACAAATCTAAAATTTGGAGAACAAAAAAGAATACTAAAAATGATACCAGGACTGGAAAATGCAGAAATTATAAAATATGGAGTAATGCATAGAAATACATATATAAATTCACCTAAATTTTTAGATAATACATATAATTTTAAAGAAAACAAGCAAATATATTTTGCAGGACAAATAACAGGCGTAGAAGGGTATGTAGAATCAATATCTTCAGGAATGGTAGCACGGATTAAATGTTGTAGCAAATATAAAAGGAAAAGAAAAAATAACATTTGAAAAAGAAACTATGATAGGAGCATTAGCAGAATATATTAGTACAGAAAATAAAAACTTTCAACCAATGAATGCAAATTTTGGGATACTTCCAAGTTTAGAAACAAAGATAAAAGACAAAAAGATTAGGTATGAAGAATTAGCAAAAAAAGCACTAGAAAAAATAAATTTACATAAAGAATGAACAAAATTTGACAAAATAAGAAAAAAAGTGTATAATTAAATCTAGTTATGATAGATTGATAAAATTATGTTTATCAAAAAGACCTAGGTCTTTTCATATGAAATTACATTTCATATGAAATAGACTAAAGGATGAATGAAATTTTAGGAGGTATACTAATGGCTAAAAAGGTTTATAAAAACAAATTTCAAAGAGATGAAGAAGCAAAAAAAGCAGCTAGAAGAAAAACAGTAAATAAAAAGAAAAACACAAATACAAATAGAGGACAAGACAGCACTAAAAAAACAGAGAAATTATTTACAGAGATGCTAAATATGACTGATGCTGAAAGAAACGAAAGATTAAATGAAATAGATATAATGATAGCAAGATTAAGTAAGCAAATAGAAATAAAAGAAAAAATAAAAGGACAAGAAGAAGCTGTAGGAAAATTAAGAAAAGAAATTAAAAGACTAGAGGGGGAACAAAGACGATTAGAAGTTTTTCCTCAAATCAAAGATCAAGTTAAGAAAATAATGGCAATTAGAGATAGAATGATAGCTAAAAGAGCAAAAGAATTTGAGTTAGCAAAAAGAGAATTAGAAGAAGCGAGAAGAAAAGAAGATAGAGCAAAAGAAATTGATGACGAGTTAAAAGAACTAGATAAATATAGTAAGAACTTTGCCCAAAAATCTAAACTAACAGATGCAGATAAAACAGAAAATGCAGAAAAATCAAAAAGATATAATGAATTAGTAAAAGAAAAAGAGAAATTAGGCAAAAGAGGAGACATAAAAGGAAAAGTAAAAGCGGCAGAAGCAAGAGTAGAAGAATTTAACAAAGGAAAAACTAGAATAGATACTACAATAAGTAAATGTAATATGGCTTGGAAAATGCTATTTATAGGAAAAAGCTGGGATGAAATAGCTCTTGCATCAGTTGAAAAGTTTGCAAATAGACAAAAAGAAGAAGCAGAAAAAGTAGATACACAGCAACCTACACAACAACAACCTACTCAACAGCAACCTGCTCAGCAACAATCTACACAGCAGCAACCTACTCAGCAACCATTTTTTGGAGAAAGTGAAACGCCTAAAAAAGGAGAGGTAGACTTAGGTGAAGTTCAAAAAGAAGTAGCGGAAAAAATGAAAGACGAGAAACTACCTGTTCCTAAAAAGAAATTTGCAGAAAGATTTCCAAGAATTTCAAAACTACCAATTATTGGTAAATGGATTGAAAGTATTGCAGATAAAAAAATAAATGAAGAAGAAAGAATAGCAAAGATAGCTGAATCTTTACATAATCCAGCATATTTATCAAGGACAAAAGATGATAAAGATGGAGAAGCAGCAGAAAAAATAGAAGTAAAAGTTCCAGAGAAAACAGAAACAAAAGCTCCAGAAAAAGGAGAAAATAAAAAAACAGATAGAGACTTATTTATTGAATATTTAAGAGAGTCAGTAGGTGCAGGACATACAGAAACAGAAAAATATAAAAATGTAAAAACAATAGAACAAGAAAAATCAGACGGAATAGAACTAGGAGATGACTAAAAAATCCTATAAAATATTACATAAATATTGACAAATAAAAAATAGTATGATAAAATATGTGAACACGTATTGAGGTTGATACGTGTTCACATCGTTATTTAAGTCAAAATTCTTTAATAAATAAATGATTAAAGAATGGATTAAACGCAAATAATATTTGAGCTTTTATTGCTTCGTTCAAAAGCTTAAATTAAAATCAACAAATAACATATAAAATTACGGAGGTGTATTTAAATGGCTGCAAAAGGTCCAAGAGAAAACATTACATTAGAATGTACAGAATGTAAAAGAAGAAATTATATGACATCTAAAAACAAAAGAAATAATACAGATAGATTAGAAATAGTTAAATACTGTAAATATTGCAAAAAGCGTACAACTCACAAAGAAACTAAATAACTTTAATATTAAGGGGGAGCTTAAGATATGGGAAAAGCAGATAAGCCAGAAAAAAATAATAATAAGAAACAAAAACATTTCTGGAAAGACTTTAAAGCTGAATTAAAGAAAGTTATTTGGCCAACTAAAAGTCAAGTTGTAAATAATACAATAATAGTAATAGTTATTGTTATAATAGTAACAGCTCTTTGCTTTATATTAGACCTAGCTTTTGAGGCTTTAAATACATACGGAGTAGATAAATTAAAAGCTACAGTACAAAATAGTGTTTCAAATACAGTAGAAGGTGGAAATACAGTAGATAATAACACAGTAAATGAAAACACAACAAATAATGATAATACTACTGCAGATAGTGGAAACAATACTGTAGAAACAAATGAAATAAATAATGACAATACTGTAGAAAATAACGCTGAATAATTAATTTAAGGAGGCGGATAAATTGGCACATCAAAAAGAAGACTCAGTCGCAAGATGGTATGTTATACACACTTATTCAGGATATGAAAATAAAGTAAAAACAGACCTAGAAAAAATGGTAAAAAATAGAGAACTAGAAGACTATTTCTTTGAAATAATAGTACCTATGGAAGAACAAATAGAAATAAAAGATGGAAAAAGAAAAGCAAATTTAAAAAAAGTATTTCCAGGATACGTTTTAATAAAAATGATAGTAACAGATGAAACATGGTATATAGTAAGAAATACAAGAGGAGTTACAGGCTTCGTAGGATCAGGAACAAACCCAATACCACTTACAGAGGAAGAAATAAGGAACATGGGATTTGAAGAAGTAGAAGTCAAAATAGACTATGATGTAAATGAATCTGTAAAAGTTATAAATGGTCCATTAGAAGGATTTATAGGAGTAGTACAAGAAATAAATAAAGAAAAAGGAAAAGTAAAAGTCCTAGTATCTATGTTTGGAAGAGAAACACCTGTTGAATTAGAATTTGCACAGGTACAAAAAATTTAAAAATTAAGCTTTAAAACTTAAAATATATATAAACTTAAAAGGAGGTGCTAAATAAAATGGCAGAAAAAGAAATCACAAATGTAATTAAATTACAAATAGAAGCAGGAAAAGCAACACCAGCTCCACCAGTTGGTCCAGCATTAGGTTCAAGTGGTGTAAACATTATGCAATTTGTTAAAGAATTCAATGACAGAACAGCTAACCAACCAGGAATGATAATCCCAGTAGTTATCACAGTATATAAAGACAAATCATTTGAATTTATAACAAAAGTTCCACCAGTTGCAGTATTAATTAAAAAAGCTATAAAAATAGAAAAAGGTTCTGGAAAGCCAAATAAAGAAAAAGTTGCAAAAATAACAAAAGAACAAGTAAAACAAATAGCAGAACAAAAAATGGAAGACTTAAATGCAGCATCAATAGAAACAGCTATGAGTATGGTGGAAGGAACAGCCCGTTCTATGGGAATCACAGTAGTCGAATAATAATCAGCATCTTGCGTCGTTATTTCAAATATACAAAATGCTCAACGTACATCAGTACGCCTCCGCTTTTGTAATTTGAAATGCCTAGCAATATACTAATTCTTATACGACTAAAAAATTCAAAGATATTGGGAGAAGATTAAATCTTCGTTATAACCAAAGGAGGTAAAAATGAAAAGAGGAAAAAGATATCAAGAAGCAACAAAACTTCTTGAAAAAGGGAAAGAATATGAAGCAAAAGAAGCATTAGACGTAATTGAAAAATTTCCAAAAGCAAAATTTGATGAAACAGTTGAATTACATGTTAAATTAGGTGTAGATTCAAAACACGCTGACCAACAAGTAAGAGGTACAGTAGTACTTCCAAATGGTACAGGAAAAACATTAAAAGTATTAGTATTTGCAAAAGGTCCAAAAGCTGATGAAGCAAAAAATGCAGGAGCAGATTTTGTTGGAGCAGAAGAACTAATACCAAAAATAGAAAAAGAAAACTGGTTTGACTATGATGTAGTAGTTGCAACACCTGATATGATGGGTGTAGTAGGAAGACTAGGAAAAGTATTAGGACCAAAAGGATTAATGCCAAACCCTAAATCAGGAACAGTAACAATGGATGTTACAAAAGCAATATCAGAAATAAAATCAGGAAAAGTAGAATATAGATTAGACAAAACTAATATAATTCACTTAGGATTTGGAAAAGTTTCATTTGGAACAGACAAATTGTTAGAAAACTACAATACAATTATGGAAGCTATAATTAAAGCTAAACCAGCAGCAGCAAAAGGACAATACATCAGAAGTGTAGCAATAACAACTACAATGGGACCAAGTTTATATATAAATCAAAAATAATAAATAAGCCAAAGAAAGTAGGCAAAAGCATAAGTCCTACCGAGGTAAAAAAGTACTGTAAAAACCTATTTTTATGCCTCGGCTTGGCGTAAAGATAGGTTTTAATTCTATACAATATTGAACTTTGACAAGAATTAGTATACTGCAAGGTGCACAAATTCAAATATCAATTGAGGTGTACTGATGTACATTGAATTGACTTTGAAAGAGTAGCAACGAAGCAGGATGTTGATTATAGTCGAAATTAAGAGGAGGTGAAAAAAACAAATGGCAAATAAGGAAATCATCAAACAAAAAGAAGAAGAAGTTAATGCACTTGTAGAAAAAATGAAAGATGCAAAATTAGTACTATTCACAGACTATAGAGGAATAAATGTTGAAGATGTAACAAAACTAAGAGCAAAATTAAGAACATCAAATACAGAATATAAAATAGTAAAAAATAACATCTCAAGAAGAGCACTTCAAAAATGTGAAATAGAAGGATTAGAAGCAGCAGTAGAAGGTCCAACAGCCGTAATAATCGGACATGAAGACTATCTAGAGCCTGCAAAAGCAATCTATGAATATACAAAAGACCACGACTTTTATAAAATAAAAGGTGGTATAATAGAAGGAAAAGTTATGACAGCAGAAGAGATAATTACACTTGCAAAACTTCCATCAAGAGAGACACTTATTGGAATGCTTGCTGGAGGTTTACTTGGAACAATATCAAAACTTGCAGTCGGACTTGACCAAGTACGTATTCAAAAAGAAAATACAGCAGCATAAGTATGAAAATTGCAAAGTAAATTATTAATATTAATAAAGTGCTTAGCAATATATTAATTCTTTTTGAATTATCAATTAAAACAAATTAAAAATTTTAGGAGGAAAAATAAATGTCAAAAGTAGAAGAAATGTTAGAAACTATAGATAGCTTAACAGTAGTTGAACTATCAGAATTAGTTAAAGGAATCGAAGAAAAATATGGAGTATCTGCAGTAGCAGCAGCTGCACCAGCAGCTGGAGGAGCAGCAGGAGCTGCAGCTGAAGAAAAATCAGCATTCAATGTAGTATTAAAAGATGCTGGAGCAAACAAAATCCAAGTAATCAAAGTAGTTAGAGATGCTACAGGATTAGGATTAAAAGAAGCTAAAGATTTAGTAGATGGAGCACCGAAAACAATAAAAGAAAACGTAGCTAAAGAAGAAGCAGAAGAATTAAAAGCTAAATTCACAGAAGCAGGAGCAGTAATTGAATTAGCTTAATTAATAAAAAATCCTATAAAGAAATCAATATCAAAAAATCCAGTGAAAATCACTGGGTTTTTTGATATTATAAAATATAATAAAAAAATTAATCTCTTAAAATGGAAAAAAATTCAATATAAATGATAATTAAAATATATTGACAATCGTAAGACCATAGTAGTATAATAAAATTATATAGTAGAATAATAGCATATAATCTCTTTTTATGTATAAAAATAAAAAGTTTTTATACATAAGGAGAGAGAAAAACAAAAGCTAAAACCAAACAAAACCTCTTCTTAAATTTGATTAGAGCTAAACTAAGGAGGAAAAAACCAAACAATGAAAAAAAGTCAAAAACCAATACCCAAAAAGTGGGTTTATTAATAATACCAAAAAAGAGCGAGGAATAACATTAATCGCTCTAATAATCATGGTAATAATATTAGTAATATTAGCAGCAGTAACAATAAGTAGTGTATATAAATCAAAAGTAGTAGACTATGCAATAAATGGAGCAATAAATTATTCAACAGAAGGAGTAAATGAAAACAAAGTAATAGAAGAAACAGCTAATGTAATAGAAAGTGCGGTAAATAATATTACAGGAGTAGGAGGAACTGGAACATTACCAAATCCAAGTCCAGATCCAGGAGGAAGTACAACACCAGAAGACAAAACTCCACCAATAGTAAATGTAACAAAAGGAGAAGTTACAACAAATAGTATACAAGTAAGTGTAACAGCAACGGATGTAGGAAGTGGATTACCAGCAATACCAAAATACACATATTATATAAGGAAATCAGGAGAAACTACATATAGAAAAGTAGTAGATAAAGTGAGAGAAAATACATACACATATAGAGGGTTAGAACAAGGAGTACAATATGATGTAAAAGTAGAAGTAGCAGATATGGCAGGAAATATAGGAGCAGGCTCAATAAAAATGATAACAACAGGAAGAATACCAGGAGGAGAAACAGAAGGAATACTAGGATTTGGAGCAGTAACATGGAACAATGGAAAAGCAAAAACACTAATTACAACAAATAATAAAGACTATTTTATACAATACAAAGTAGGACAAAATGGAGAATGGAATACAGGAGCAAATAAAGGAGAAAGTATAGAAACAGCAGAAGTAGTAAGTGGAACAATAATATATGCAAGACTATGGGATGGACAAAACGGAGGAGAAGAAAAAGAACTAGAAATAAAAGATATAACAGCACCAGAAATAACAATAACAACAGCAAATATAGTAAATAGTGTAAGTTTTACAGCAAGAGACGAAGAATCAGGAATAGTAGCATATAAAGTAACAAAAGAAGTTACAGAACCAGGAGAAGGCTGGTTGGGAGTAACAAATACAAAGAACTTAGCAGAAACAACAGTAAATAATTTGGAAAGTAATTCGACATACTATATATGGATAAAAGATGCAGCAGGAAATACAAGTAGTAAGACATTTGGAACAATGGGACAATTTACAGTAACATATAACTATACAGAAAATGGAGGAACAGCAGGAACAGTTACAACAAAACAAGTAGTAGAAGGACAAAAAGTAGACTTAACACCTACAGCAACAAAAGCAGGATGGAACTTTGCAGGATGGAATACAAACAAAGACGCTGAGGCTGGTTTAACA
>CANPCK010000005.1 GCA_947572545.1 uncultured Clostridium sp.
GACTTTAGCTTTAGCTCAAGTGTAAGTGGATATACATTATATGGATTTGCAACAAGTACAAGTTCAAACACAAGAACATACTCAAGTGTCTCAGGACTATCAGCATCAAATACAACAACAGCATATGCAATACTATATAAAACAGCAACTGGAGAATCAGCTACATTTTACTATAATAGTTCAAGAACATTAGGAAGTTTTACATCAGCAAGTACTACAGCAGCAACAACAGAAACGACATATCTAAGATGCACCAGTTCATCAACATCAGGAACTTCGAAATCATCAGGGAGTATAACCGTACCAAGTAAAGTATCGAGCAGTATTGGAAAATATTGGGGAGTGTATAAAGGGGTGTCTAGTAAAACAGGAGCTAGTACGTCCACAACTTCTCCTACTGCAGGAGGTACATATTATGCTGTATATGCTACTGCGAGGGACATCTTATATCCTACCTCGACGACTACTCAAGGAAAAACTTCGGCATATCAACTAGAATTTTTCTGGGACAGCACAAACTTTGGTGGAGGGGTAAGCACAAAGAGTACAAGTTTTTATCCTTGGGAGCCACCAGTAAGTCGGCGATTCTGGGTGGTGGGCGATTGGACAGATGAGTGGACCCGACAAGTTCAAACCAGGCCCATTCGGCTCCGTATTTGTAGATAACATATACAATGTCGCAATTGCCTTTGGTGGGGTGACATATACTGGTTACTCAGCTTCCGCTTCAGGACCACAAACATTGAGTTGGGACTTGCTTGAATCGTGCAACGGATTGATTTCTGGTTCGATATGGATGGGCAACACGTAGACTTGTTTCAAATGAATATCATATATAAATATTAATATAGTGGGAATTAAGAAAAATATTTTTCGAATTTTAAAAGAAATTAAAAGTAACAAAAGAGGTGATATTAATACTTATTGGGTTGTGAATGGCTCTAAATTAGTGAGCTATTATAGATTTAGGAACTGATTTATAATGGATTATGACTATAACAATTGTGTCCACCCAATGATCGAAGTCGACCTTTCAAAAGTTAGCATTGGAGCTACTGGCTCAGGAACGGCATCAAGCCTATACAGTATGACAAAAAAATAGGTCAATATAATTCTACTAATATTATTAAAATTTTAACAAAGCAAGTATTTAGTAAATATACTTAAATACTTGCTTTTGCCTAAATATAAACTTGCTTTAAAATAATATTGCAATTCGTATAAATTAATGATAAAATAAAAGCATAAAGCAAAAAAGGAGCATAAAATGCAAGAAATAAAAGAACATGGAATTTATAGACACTTTAAAGGAGACTATTATATAGTAGAAGGAATAGGAATACATAGTGAAACAAAAGAAAAATATGTAATATATAGAGGATTATATGGAGACAAAGAAGTATATCTAAGACCATATGAAATGTTTTTATCAAAGGTAGATAAAGAGAAATATCCAAATGTAAAACAAGAATACAGATTTCAGTTACAAGAAATAAATACAGTTGCGCCAAATTTTAAAGGAGAATAAAAAGGAAACAGAGTAATGAAACCAGAATGTGAAATATGCCCACATAAATGTAGAGTAGATAGGATAACAAGTTTTCGGAAGATGCAAAGCAGGAGATAGAATAGAAATTGGAGGAATAAGTTTACACAAATTTGAAGAACCATGTATAAGTGGAAAAAATGGTTCAGGAACAATATTTTTCTCAAAATGTAATTTAAACTGTATATTCTGTCAAAACTATGAAATAAGCAACTTAGGTAAAGGAAAACAAATAGAAATAGAAGAACTTGCAGACATTTTTATAAAACAACAAGAAAAAGGAGCAGAAAATATAAATTTAGTAAGTCCTACAATATATGTATACAAAATAATAGAAGCAATAAAAATAGCTAAAAGTAATGGGTTAAATATACCAATAATATATAATACAAATGGATACGAAGATATAAAAACACTAAAGAAATTAGAAGGACTAATAGATGTATACTTACCAGATTTAAAATATTATTATAATGAAACAGCATTAAAATACTCTAAAATACAAAACTATTTTGAGATAGCAACACAAGCTATAAAAGAAATGTATAGGCAAGTACGGAAGTCCCAAATTTAACAACAAAGGAATGATAACAAAAGGACTTATAATAAGACATTTAGTGTTGCCAAACAATGTAGAAAATAGCAAGAAAATTCTAAAATGGATAAAAGAAAATATAGATGAAAAAGTGTATGTAAGTGTAATGACACAATATTTTCCAACATATAAATCAAAAGAATATCCAGAAATAAATAGAAAAATAGCAAAAGAAGAATATTGTAAGATAGAAAACTACATATACGAAATAGATATAAAAAATGGATACATGCAAGATTATTCAGAAGAAAACGAAGAACAATATGTTCCTAAATGGGAATATTAAAAAGCAAAAATGCAATACTTTTTGAGTATTGCATTTTTATAATAAAAAACTATTTACCAGCAGGTAATAATTTTATGACTGAACTTTTATCAAAAAAAGTTATATAATTTTTGACTATCTTTTTATAAGCTCTTACATGTCATTATATCCTTTATTTATAAGCATTTATAGTATTTTTATTTTTGGAGGTATTCACATATATTTTTATAATTTCTTATATTTTTGCTTTCAAAAGTAGTAAATTGGTAGTAAAATCCAGAAAATTTTTAAAGTATAAAGAATTCTTATAAAATATTAAAAAATACTATGTAATGTAATAATAGTATCGAAATATAGTCTTATAGGAGGAACTAGTGGCTACGCCACTAAAGTCTTCGCCATAATAAGGTATAGAGTATTACCCTTATTATGTAGCATGAAGCATGTAGCATTATTTAAAATTAAAAGAATACTATATTATTTTTCTCTATTTGATATTTATAAATTCACTATGATTAATATGATTTCGCATTTCATAACCATTAATATGCTTTTTAGGTGCAGTGTATTTATATATTTTAATATTAGATGGATTATAATCAATTGGGATTAACTCATTAATCACTGCACTTTTAATAAAATTGTGTTTAAAATCTTCCAGTAATTTAGTAATATTATCATATTCATGTATACCACTATAAAAACAATTTTTATCATTAAACATAGGTTCAAACCAATAGACTTTATTTTTATCGTAAAATACTAAGATAGTATGGCTAGGACAACCTTTATTATCATCATACAATAGATAATAAGTTTCATATTTTAAAGAAGTCATATTTTCAAAAAAACATCTAGATAACTCTGCCATATCCCAACAAATTCCTATATGGCTTTTTAACAATTCGTTAGGTGATCGTAAACTATAAGATTGAGCATCATTAATTCCATAGTGTCTATTTCCATCTTTATCAATCCAACCATACTCAAACTTATTTTGCATATAAGTAAAAAAATTAGCAATATTTGTTAAATCATTTTCAGTAAAAATCTTTTTATAATCCATATTAATCCCTCAATATAATTATACTTTATTTATGTGAAGCTGTACATACCCCTATTTTCAAAATTCTTTTTTCTCTATCTTCATAAGTAGTAAATTAGTAGTAAAATTACTTGATTTTTTGGTATATATATCTTAAAATAAGGATTTTTAATCAAAAACTAAATTTTAGTTAAAAAGTTTCTACTTTTTTATCAATAATATATATTTTAGTATTTAATTTATCTATTTAATAAATTTGAGTGAAATATATAATGCCATATAATAAATAAAAACATAGCAAAATTCTAAATAATTCCATATTATAATCCCTTGTATTTTTGTTCATATGAAATCTCCATCTATAATCGAAAATATTATCACATAAGAAAATAAAAGTCAATTAATCTCAAAGAGAGAAACATAAGGCAAACTTGACGATTTACATAAAACATGGTAAAATTATAAAGTAAAAACGTTGTTTTGTCCAAAGAGCTATTTTGCGGACATAATAAGGGATTTTACAATGGAAGTTATAGGAAAAGCGACAACTAGGAGGAATACCATGAATGGAAAACACACAGTAGAGGGAATTTCCATTGCAGAAGCGGTTGAAGCAGGAATTTTAACAGTAGGAGGGACAATAGAACTCTGCTTGAACCCTAGGGAAATCACTCTGCAAACACTGGCAACTGGCGACTATAAAGGGCAAACCATTCGCAGTGAAAAATTGGAATGGCAATATGTAAAAAGCATGGATGCTCAATTTTCCATGTTTGTGAGTAAAGAACCTATGAGAGCGGAAATTACACTGGGAGGATTCGACGGATACACCAAGGGCACTGATACAGCGCATGAAGTATGCGGAGAATTATTTGGGGAAGCAGACAATATTTTTGCAGAAAGCATTAATAGAGAGAGCTTGGACCAACTACCAATGCACATGCGGAGCTGCAAAAGAAACTATTTGCTTGCGACGCAGCATCAATACTCTTTAGGTTTTGGAAGGGAGAGAAGAGACTATTATAAGATGCTTGTAATGTACAATGGAATTCCAAACCCGATTCCAATTTTGCTCTACAACTCAGACGGCAAAAACAACACGATACGTTTTCCGTTAAGACCCGTGATTTACATTACGAAAGACTACAAAGTAACTGTAAACAATTAGGGAAAATGTAAAATCCACCAAAAAGCCTATTTAAGGTGATTTGAAGCCAAAAGAATGGCACCCCAGTTAGAAATAATTGGGGTGCCATTAAAAAATAGAAAAACTTCAAAAAAATCCAAATTATTTTGTCCGTAAGGGTTGACAAGTTTTACCAGTACATGCTATAATATTTATCTATATTAAAATCAAAAATTAGTTTAATTCTAAAAGAAGAGGAATTAGAATATGTCACTTTTATTTAGGGAAAGTTTAATTAGAAGCGATAAACTTCATCAAAATAAAACACATATTTTAAGAAGGACTTCTTTAAAGATAAATTATATCTAAAGCTTCACAAATTAAAATTTAATTAAGGAGTGAAAACAATCCATGAAAGATGTTAAACATGAAAAATGCGTACGTAAAACGTTCGCAAAAATTGGCGACAGTATAGAAATGCCAAATTTCATTAAAGTACAAAAAGACTCTTATGAATGGTTTTTGAAAGAAGGATTAGGAGAAGTATTAAAAGATATATCTCCAATAGTAGACTATTCAGGAAATTTAGTACTTGAATTCTTTGACTATTATATGGAAGACAAAACAAAATATTCTCTAGAGGAAACAAAAGAAAGAGATGCAACATACTCATCAAGACTACATGTAAAAGTTAGACTAATAAATAGAGAAACAGGAGAAATAAAAGAACAAGAAATTTATTTAGGTGACTTTCCTATAATGACAGATAGTGGAACATTTGTAATAAATGGAGCAGAAAGAGTTATTGTAAGCCAATTAGTACGTTCACCAGGATGTTATTATACATCAGACTTTGACAAAACAGGAAAAAAAGTATTTACATCAACAGTAATGCCAATAAGAGGTGCATGGATAGAATATGAAACAGACTCAAACGATATATTCTATGCAAGAGTAGATAGAACAAGAAGGTTACCAGTAACAACACTATTAAGAGCAATAGGACTAACAACAGACGACCAAATAATAGAAATGTTTGGAGAAGACGAAAAGATTCAAGCAACATTACAAAAAGATACAGTAAAAACTCAAGATGAAGCTTTAATAGAAATATACAAGAAATTAAGACCAGGAGAATTACCATCAGTAGATGCAGCAAGAAATCTATTTAATGGGTTATTTTTTGATGAAAGAAGATACGATTTAGCAAGAGTAGGAAGATACAAATTTAACAAAAAATTAAGTCTAGCAGCAAGAATTACAAATCAAGTGGCATTTAATGATATAATAGATGAAGAAACAGGAGAAGTACTTGTTACAAAAGATACAGTAATTACAGCAGAAATGGCACGTCAAATACAAGATAGTGGAATAAATATAGTAAATATAAAAGTAGAAGATAAAAAAGTTAGAATAATAGGAAATGGAACAGTAGACATACATAATGTTGTAGGAATAGATTTAAGTGAATTAAATATTAAAGAAGAAGTAAATTATGCAGTACTTAAACACATACTAGAAACAACAGAAGAAAAAGATCTAAAAAAAGCAATAGAGGAAAGTATAAATGAGCTAATACCAAAACATATAACAACAGAAGATATCATTGCATCAGTAAGCTATCTTTTAAATTTAGCACATAATCTTGGAACAGTAGATGATATAGACCATTTAGGAAATAGACGTATAAGAAGTGTTGGAGAACTTTTACAAAATCAATTCAGAATAGGATTAACAAGACTAGAAAGAGTTGTAAGAGAAAGAATGACAATACAAGATTTAGATGTTGTAACACCACAAACACTTATTAATACAAAACCTATAACATCATCAATAAGAGAATTCTTTGGAAGTTCACAACTATCACAATTTATGGATCAAACAAATCCATTATCAGAATTAACACATAAGAGAAGAATATCAGCATTAGGACCAGGAGGACTTTCAAGAGAAAGAGCAGGATTTGAAGTAAGAGACGTACACTATACACACTATGGAAGACTTTGCCCAATAGAGTCACCAGAAGGACCAAATATAGGATTGATTTCAGCATTATCTTCATTCGCTATAATAAATGAATATGGATTTATAGAAACACCATATAGAAAGATAGACCCAGAAACACACAAAGTAACAGAAGAAATAGTATATATGGCAGCATATGACGAAGATGGTCACATAATAGCACAAGCAAATGAGCCAGTAGGAGAAGATGGAAAATTTGTAAACTCAAAAATAAGAGTTAGATATTTAGATGAAGTAACAGAGGTATCAGCAGAAAGAGTAGACTACATGGATGTATCACCAAAACAATTAGTATCAGTTGGAGCAGCAATGATACCATTCTTGGAGCATGACGATGCAAACCGTGCACTTATGGGAGCAAACATGCAACGTCAAGCAGTTCCACTAATGATTACAGACTCACCAATAGTAGGAACAGGAATAGAATACAAAGCAGCAAAAGACTCAGGAATCATGATACTTGCAAAATCAGATGGTGTAATCAAAAAAGTTACAGGAGACGAGATAATACTAGAAACAAATAATGGAGATATAGAAAAGTATAAACTACGTAAATTCAAGAGAACAAATGGTGGAACATGTATTAACCAAAAACCAATAGTAGTAAGTGGAGAAAAGGTTAAAGCAGGAGATGTTATAGCAGATGGACCATCTACACAAAATGGAGAAATGGCACTTGGTAAAAATGTAATAATAGCATTTACGACATGGGAAGGTTACAACTATGAGGATGCTATTCTATTAAGTGAAAGATTAGTAAAAGAGGATGTATATACATCTATTCATATAGAAGAATATGAATGTGATTGTCGTGATACAAAACTTGGTCCAGAAGAAATAACAAGAGATATACCAAATGTTGGAGAAGATGGACTAAAAGACTTAGACGAAAATGGAATTATAAGAATAGGTGCAGAAGTTAGACCAGGAGATATATTAGTTGGAAAAGTTACTCCAAAAGGAGAAACAGAACTTACAGCAGAAGAAAGATTACTTCGTGCAATATTTGGAGAAAAAGCAAGAGAAGTAAGAGATACTTCCCTTCGTGTACCACATGGAGAATCAGGAACAATTGTAGATGTAAAAGTATTTACAAGAGACAATTCAGATGAATTAGGGCCAGGAGTAAATCAAGTAATAAGATGCTATATAGCACAAAAAAGAAAAATATCAGTTGGAGATAAAATGGCAGGACGTCATGGAAACAAGGGTGTAGTATCAAGAATATTACCAGTAGAAGATATGCCATTTATGCCAGATGGAACACCAGTAGATGTAGTGCTTAACCCATTAGGTGTGCCTTCACGTATGAACTTAGGTCAAGTTCTTGAAGTACACTTAGGAGGAGCAGCAAAAGCATTAGGCTTCAAAATTGCAACACCAGTATTTGATGGTGCAACAGAAGAAGAAATAGTAGAATTATTAGAAAAAGCAGGAAAAGCGCCAAACGGAAAAACAATACTTTATGATGGAAGAACAGGAGAAGCATTTGATAAGCCAATAACAGTTGGAGTAATGTATATGTTAAAACTACACCATTTAGTAGACGACAAGATACATGCACGTTCAACAGGACCATACTCACTAGTTACACAACAACCATTAGGAGGAAAAGCACAATTTGGTGGACAAAGATTTGGAGAGATGGAAGTTTGGGCACTAGAAGCATATGGAGCATCACATACTTTACAAGAAATGTTAACAGTAAAATCAGATGATGTAGTAGGAAGAATAAAAACCTATGAGGCAATAGTAAAAGGAGAAAATATTCCAGAACCAGGAGTACCAGCAGGATTTAAGGTATTAATAAAAGAACTACAAAGCTTAGGACTAGATGTAAGACTATACTCACAAGATAATAAAGAACTAGAATTAAGAGAAAACATAGAAGAAGGAATAGACTTTAACTTAGAAAAAGAGCAAAAAGAAAAACTAGAATTAGAAGCAGATGAGTTAGCAGAAGGATATGAAGAAGAAACACTAGATGAAGATGAGCTTATAGAAGAAGACGAAATCTTTGATGATGAAGATGTAATTGGAGATGAAGACGGAATTTTAGATGAAGAACTTCTAGACAGTGAAGAAATTTTCGATAATGATTTAGCAGAAGAGAATATTGAAAATGAAGAAGACAACATCTAAATTTTTGAAATAAACGTTGTCTTGCGGCGTTGCTGTTCGGGCAAATTTCCAATCAACGTGCACAAGCACGCCTCATGGAATATTTGCCTCACGCGCCTAGCAATACTCGTTTCTTTCAAAAATTACAACTAACAATTAAATAGATTTCAAGATAGCCAAAAGCGACAAAACAATTTGCAGGAGCAAGGGATAGACTTTTAACTATCAAGAAATTAGCAAGAAATTTTATAGGGGGTCTAAATTTTGGACGAATTAGAATTGTTTGATAAATTAAAAATAGGACTTGCATCTGATGAAAAAGTAAGAGAATGGTCAAAAGGTGAAGTAAAAAAGCCAGAAACAATAAACTATAGAACATTAAAACCAGAAAAAGATGGACTATTTTGTGAAAGAATATTTGGACCAGTAAAAGACTGGGAATGTCATTGTGGTAAATACAAAAGAGTTAGATATAAAGGGATAGTCTGCGATAGATGTGGGGTAGAAGTAACAAAGGCAAAAGTAAGAAGAGAGAGAATGGGACATATTGAACTTGCAGCCCCAGTTGCACATATTTGGTATTTTAAAGGAATACCAAGTAGAATAGCATTACTTCTTGATATATCTCCAAGAAGTATAGAAAAAGTAATCTACTTTGCTTCATATATAGTTACAGATAAAGGAACATCAGGATTAATAAAAGGTCAAATACTAAATGAAAAAGAATATGTAGAAGCAGTAGACAAATATGGAAGAGGAAGCTTCAAAGCAGAAATGGGAGCATCTGCAATTAGAAAATTACTAGAAGAAATTGATTTAGATAAATTAGCAACAAAAATTAGAAAAGAAATAGAAAAAGCAAGTGAACAAAAAAAGATTAAACTTGCAAAAAGACTTGATACAATAGAATCATTTAGAATATCAGAAAACAGACCTGAATGGACGATAATGAATGTAATACCAGTAATCCCACCAGATTTAAGACCAATGGTACAATTAGATGGTGGTAGATTTGCAACATCAGACTTAAATGACTTATATAGAAGAGTAATAAATAGAAATAACAGATTAAGAAGACTATTAGAATTAGGAGCACCTGAAATAATAGTAAGAAACGAAAAGAGAATGCTACAAGAATCAGTAGATGCACTTATAGATAATGGAAGACGTGGAAGACCAGTAACAGGAGCTGGAAATAGACCATTAAAATCATTATCAGATTTACTAAAAGGAAAACAAGGTAGATTTAGACAAAACTTATTAGGAAAGAGAGTTGACTACTCAGGACGTTCAGTTATCGTAGTAGGACCAGAATTAAAAATATACCAATGTGGTTTACCAAAAGAAATGGCAGTAGAACTATTTAAACCATTTGTAATGAAAGAACTTGTAAAAAGAGGATTAGCACACAATATTAAAAATGCAAAAAGAATGGTAGAAAAATTAAGACCAGAAGTATGGGATATATTAGAAGAAGTTATTAAAGATCATCCAGTACTATTAAACCGTGCGCCAACATTACACAGACTAGGAATACAAGCATTTGAGCCAGTACTTGTAGAAGGAAGAGCAATAAAACTACATCCATTAGTATGTACAGCATTCAATGCAGACTTTGACGGAGACCAAATGGCGGTGCACGTTCCATTATCACCAGAAGCACAAGCAGAAGCTAGATACCTAATGTTATCAGTAAATAACTTACTAAAACCACAAGATGGAAAACCAGTAACAGTACCAACACAAGATATGATACTAGGAAGTTATTATCTAACAATGCAAGTAGATGGAGAAAAAGGAGAAGGAATGTACTTCAAAGATGAAGAAGAAGCATTACTTGCATATCAAAATGGTGATCTAGAATTACATGCAAAAGTAACAATAAGAAGAAGTAAAGAAATAGATGGAGAAATAAAAACACAAAAAGTAGAAACAACAGTTGGAAGAATTATATACAACCAAGGAATACCACAAGATCTAGGATTTGTAGACAGAAGTAAAGAAGAAAATCTATTTAAACTAGAAATAGATTTCCCAGTTGTAAAGAAAAACTTAGGAACAATAGTTGCAAAATGTATAAATAGACATGGATTTAGTGAAACAGCAGAAGTATTAGACTATATTAAATCAATAGGATACAAATACTCAACAAAAGGAGCTATTACAGTTTCAGTTGCAGACGTAAGTGTTCCAGACTCAAAACAAGAAATATTAAATAAAGCAGAAGCAGAAGTTGACAATGTAACAAAACAATACAAACGTGGACTAATTACAAACGAAGAAAGATACTTATCAACAATCAAAATTTGGGAAAAAGCAACAGATGACGTAGCAGAAGCTATGAAAGACAACTTTGATGAATTAAATCCAATATACATGATGGCACAATCAGGAGCAAGACGGAAATATGAACCAGTTAAGACAAATTGCAGGTATGCGTGGACTTATGGCAAATACATCAGGAAAAACAGTAGAAATTCCTATAAAATCATGCTTCAGAGAAGGACTTGATGCACTAGAATACTTTATATCTTCACACGGAGCAAGAAAAGGTCTAGCAGATACAGCCTTAAGAACAGCAGACTCTGGATACTTAACAAGAAGATTAGTAGATGTTAGCCAAGACATAATAGTAAGAGAAGAAGACTGTGGAACACAAGAAGGAATAATAGTAGCAGATATTAAAGATGGAAATCAAATAATAGAAAAATTGCAAGAAAGACTAGAAGGAAGGTATCCATTAGAAGATATTATACATCCAGAAACAGGAGAAATATTAGCAGATACAAATACAATGATAGACGATATAATAGCAAAGCAAATAGTAGATAGTGGTATAACACAAGTAAAAGTACGTTCATCATTAACATGTAGAACAAAACATGGAGTATGTAGTAAATGCTATGGTATGGGACTTGCAACACGTACAAAAGTAAATATAGGAGAAGCAGTTGGAATAATAGCTGCACAATCAATAGGAGAGCCAGGAACACAGCTTACAATGCGTACATTCCACATGGGAGGTGTCGCAGGAGGAGATATTACACAAGGTCTTCCTAGAGTTGAAGAATTATTTGAAGCTAGAAAACCAAAGGGACTTGCAATAATTTCTGAAATTGCAGGAAAAGTTAAGATAAAAGAAGAAGGAAACAAGAAAGAAATTATAGTAAAAGGAAAAGAAGAAGCAAAAACATATACAATACCATTTGGAGCTAAACTAAGAGTAAAAGAAGATGAAGAAATAGAGGCAGGAACACAATTAATAGAGGGATCAATAAATCCAAATGAAATACTTACAATAAATGGACCAGAGGGAGTATATAGATATTTAACACAAGAAGTACAAAAAGTGTATAGAAACCAAGGTGTTGATATCAATGATAAACATATTGAAGTAATAGGAAGACAAATGCTTAAGAGAATAAGAGTACAAGACCCAGGAGACACAGGACTATTTGCTAATTCACTAGTTGATATGTATGAATTTGAAGAAATAAATAATCAAACAGTAGAAAATGGAGGAAGACCAGCAACAGGACATAGAACATTATTAGGAATAACAAAAGCATCACTTGCAACAGAGAGCTTCCTTTCAGCAGCATCATTCCAAGAGACAACAAAAGTATTAACAGAAGCAGCTATAAAAGGAAAGACAGATCCATTAATAGGATTAAAAGAAAATGTAATCATAGGAAAATTAATACCAGCAGGAACAGGACTATCACAATATAAAGACATAAGAATAAATACAGAAGAAGAACCAGAAGATGAAGAATATACATCAGGTATAGTAGGATAACACCAATAAAAATAGCGGGATTACCCGCTATTTTTATTGGTGTATTTAAAATGTTAATATGTATATATACATATTTTAGTTCAATATATATAGAAAAATTATAAAAGATGTGATAAACTAAAAATACGAAAGAGAGTGAAAAAATATGGAAATAGATAAAATGTTACCAAAAGGCGAAAAAATAATGTTAAAAATAAAGTATAAAAAACAAGAATATATAAAAGTTATAACAAACAAATCAGAAAATAGATATTATGAAATTTCAGACGGAGGTATAAAATTAGTAGAAGACCCAAACTTACTTGAACACTTTAAAAATATGTATGAGATAAAAGAAAGTGATATTATTTATCAATAGGTAGTAAAGATATGGAAAACGGAAGAGAATTGAATATAATTCTAAGAGAATATATAAAGAGAATATCAATAGAAACCCTAGAAGGTTGCGAAGACTTTGTAGAAGTATATGGTAGAGGATTTGTAGAAAGAAAATTTGAGGAAAATGTAAGAGATGTTTACTCAAATGAGAAAAATAGGGAATCAGCGGGTTACTATTTAATTAAAGATAAAGATATAATAATTTGTGCATCGGGAAAAGAAGGTGGAACACTTACACCAAATGATATCGAGAATAATGAAAGTTTAAAAACAACATGTGTGCATGAAACTATACATGCTATATTAAGAAGAACTATACAACTAATATTAAAAATAGGTGGAGAAAAAGTAAAAAAGAAAAAGCTTGGAACAGGGATCCAAGAGTATGATGATCGTGGAGAAGAAATAGGTAGAGGACTTAATGAAGGAATAACAGAATGGATCTGCAGAAAAGCAGGTTTAGTAGCAAATGCATATAGAAATCTAACAAGAATTGTAGAACAAATAGAAATGGCAATAGGCACAAGAGAAGTAATGAAACTAGGGAAAGGTAATATAGCAAAAAGAGCAGCCAAAATTTTAAGAATAAGTAAAAGAAAATGCAAATTTTTTCTTAGCTTATTAGACCAAGAATATACACTAGAAGAAAAGAACGGATTTTTTAGAAAGGCAATACAAGAATTAAGAGGAAATATAAGCCTAGAAGACTTAGAGACTATAAAAGAAGACTTTAGGGTCAAAAATTTTCTTAAAACTGAAGAATATAGATTAGCTATTGCAGAAAAAGGAAAAGATAAAGAAGCAGAAGTCATATTAGAATATTTAAACGAACAAAAAGAAGACACAGACTATGCTATGAGAAATAATTTATTATTAATAGATAGCTTTATATTTGATCAATATTTCAAAAAAGAATTCGAAAAAATGGAGACTAATCAAGAAGTATCAGCTGAACAACTACAGATATTTGCAATAATAGAAGAACTTATGCAAAAAGATATGGGAAACAAAGAGGAACAAGAATATTCTTCAATAAAATTTCAAAGAAAATTCCAAATGATGAGAGAAAGATATTTAGCAAAAGCTAGTAGAAGAATGAAAGAAGAGTATAGATCAGGAATATTATCAGGAAATGCATTGATGAGCTATTTTGATCAAGTAGGAAAAATAGACGAAGAAGCAATAGGATACCTAGTAAATAGATTAGCAGATGAAATGGATATTAGGTATTCAACAGAATTATCATGGTTAATAATGAACTTATATGAAAAAGGAAAAATTAACGAAATAAATAGGTATTCAATGAGGAGAATTAAAGCTAAAGAACAAGAAAGCATAATATATTTAAGAGATAATCAGATAGTAGGAAGAGTAGATTTAAAAGAAAAAGAATCAAATGATGATAATGGAGATATAGGTATTAATTTTGGACTAACAATGGACGAACAATTTAATGACAGAATGAATAGTTTCCTAAAATTAAAAGAAGAAACAGAAGGTGCAGATAGCCAAGCAACAATACAAATTTCAAATGGAATAATCATTATTAATGGTAGGGAAGGCACAAAAATATATGTCCTAGATAAAGGCGAGGTTATACCAGTAGAAAGAACAGAAGAAATAGATCTATTGTTTTCCAAAAGTAATGAACACAAAAAAATGAAATCACTAGCAATAAGAACACCAATAGACATGATAAGATCATTCTTATTTAAAGGAGAACAAGAAGTAGCAGAAAAGAGTTTAATAACAAAAAAACAGGGAAATCCATTTAAAGCAAGAATTAGTGATATGTCGAATTATTCTATAGAATCAACAGTAGGAAAAAAACAAGTACAAGCATCGTACAGAAAAAGAGAAGATAGCAGTAGATAAAAATATAAAAAAACATATACTATAATTATGGAGGAAACTTAAAATATGATAGAAATAAAAGTAAAAGAAATACTTAAAATATGCAATGCAGAATTACTATCAGGAAATGAAGAAGAAACACTTGAAAATTTTAAAAAAGATACAAGAGAATTAGAAGAAGGAGATACATACATTGGAATACAAGGAGAAAAAGTAAATCGGAAGTATATTTTTTGAAACAGCATTTGAAAATAAAGCAAAAGCTGTAATTATTCAAGACATAGAAATAAAGAAGGAAATTATAGAAAAGTATCAAGAAAAAATAATAATAAAAGTTCAAGATACAGTAAAAGCAATTCAAGAAATAGCGAGATATAAAAGACAAAAATATGAAATACCAGTAATAGGAGTGACAGGAAGTGTCGGAAAAACTAGTACAAAAGACATATTAGGAAGTGTAATGTCAAAAAAATATAAAACACTAAAAACCCAAGGGAACTATAATAACCATATAGGAGTACCACTAACAATATTAGGATTAAAAGATCATACAGCAGCTGTTGTAGAAATGGGAATGAATCATTTAGGAGAAATAAGTACACTTACAAAAATCGCAAAACCAACAATGTCCGTAATAACAAACATAGGAACGTCGCATATAGGAGAACTAGGATCAAGAGAAAATATATTAAAAGCAAAATTAGAAATACTAGAAGGAATGGAAAAGGACGCACCAATTATTATAAATAATGATAATGATATGTTACATAATTGGTATTTAGATAACAAAGAAAAAAGAAATGTAATAACTTATGGAATACAAAACAAAAGTGATATAATGGCAGAAAATATTTGCATTGATAAAAATGGAAGCAAATTTACAGTAAATATTGAAGGAAAGAAATATAAAATAGAAATAAATATTGGAGGAAAACACTTTATAGAAAACAGTTTATGTGCAATATGTGTTGGATTAAAGAATGGAATATCAATAAAAGATATAATAAGTGGAATAAAAGAATTCAAACTTACAAAAAGAAGAATGGAAATAATAAAAGGAATAAATAAAACAACAATAATAAATGATAGTTATAATGCAAGCTATGACTCAATGAAAGCAGCAATAGAATACTTAAATGAACTAAAAGGTGGAAAAAGAATAGCGGTATTAGGAGATATATTAGAATTAGGGGAATTTGGAGAAGAAATACATAGAAAAGTAGGAAAAGAGGTATTTAAAAATAATATAGATATATTAATAACAGTAGGAGACTTAGCAAAATACATTGCAGAAGAAGCAAAAAAGTTAGGAATTAAACAGGATAAAATCTTTGAATATAATACAAAAGAAGAAGCAATAGAAAAAATAAAAAGTATAATAGAAACAGATGACTTCATATTAGTAAAAGCATCAAACTCAATGAAATTTAATGAAATAGTAGATGCTATAACAAATAATTGAGAATAAAATTATATTAATTGATTTTAAAAAAGGAGATATATTGTATGAAAATTGCAGTTATATTTGGAGGCATGTCCTCAGAACACCATGTATCAATGGTATCAGGAACATCAGTTATAAAAAATTTAGATAAGGAAAAATATGAAATCACGCCATTATATATAGACGAAAATGGAAAATGGTACAAATATACAAAAGATGTAAAAGAAATAGAAATAGTAACAATAGGAGACAAAATAAAAGAAATAGAAGAAATAGATAATGTAATAGAAACTTTAAAAGAGCAAGATGTGCTTTTCCCTGTTTTACATGGACTATTTGGAGAAGACGGAACAATACAAGGATTATTTGAAATGCTAAAAATTCCTTATGTAGGTTGTAAAGTTCTATCATCTAGTATAGCTATGGATAAAGTATATACAAAAATAGTAATAGATAAAGCAGGGATAAATCAAGCAAAATCAGAATACGTAAGAAAATTTAAAGACAAATACATATATATTGATAAAAACTTTAATGAAGAGATCTATAAATTAGAAGAAATAGTAGAAAAAATAGAAAAAAACTTAAGTTATCCAATGTTTGTAAAACCTTCAAATTCAGGATCAAGTGTAGGAGTAACAAAAGTAGAAACAAAAGAAAAATTAAAAGATGCAATAGAATTTGCAGGGAAATTTGACAAAAAAATATTGATAGAACAAGGAATAATAGGCAAGGAAGTAGAATGTGCAGTACTTGGAAATGAGGAAGTTATAAGTTCAAAAGTAGGAGAAATAAAAGCGGCAGCAGAATTTTATAGTTTTGATGCAAAATATAAAAACAAAGAATCTAAAACAGTAATACCAGCAGATATACCAGAAGAAACAGCAGAAGAAATAAGAAAATTAGCAATAAAAGCATTTAAGGCAATAGATGGAAAAGGATTATCAAGAGTAGACTTTTTTGTAGAAGAAGGGACAGGAAAAATTTTATTAAATGAAATAAATACTTTACCAGGATTTACTAGGATAAGTATGTATCCAAAATTGTTCGAAAATGTAGGAATAAAATATAGTAAATTATTGGATAAATTGATTGAATTGGCGTTAGAATCATGATATAATACTTTTGTTTGAAAATAAACTTCATCCTGTGATGTTGATGAGGATGTCAAGAGATGTAATATTAGAAATTTACATGCTCCAAAGAGTTAGTTTCTTTTCCAAACAAGAAAAATTTCCCATAGTAAGGAAGGATGTTAAATGATATTTAAGGATTATTATAAAATACTAGGATTTGAAACAAATAGAATTACAATAGATGATGTAAAAATTGCATTTAGAGAGCAAGCAAAAAAATATCATCCAGATCTAAATGAAGGATCAGATATGGCAGAAGAACGATTTAAAGATATAAATGAAGCATATAGAATATTATCAAATCCTTCAAGTAAAAGAAAATATGATAGAAGTTGGAATAGTAATATTGGTAAAAAAAGAAATAGAGAGAAAAATGCACAGAATATTAATCAAAGTGATACAGTTTTTGGAGAAGTGATGAATATGTTTTTTGGAGCAAAAAAAGAAGAAAAAACAAAAAAAGTAAAAGATAAACCACAAGTAAAAGGAGAAAATGTAGAGACAATGATAAATGTAAGCATAGAAGATGCTTTTTTTGGAGGAACAAAAAAAGTATCATTACGTGCAATAGATCGGAAAAATGAAAACATTTTCTGTAAAAATACCAGCAGGAATTAGAAATGATGAAAAAATAAGACTAATTGGACAAGGAAAAAAAGGTGAAAACGGAGGAAAAAACGGAGACCTTTTAATAAAAATAAATATAGAAAAGGATAATAAATTTAGAATAGAAGGATGTAATATCTATACAAGCTTAAATTTGACACCTTGGGAAGCGGCACTTGGAGAGAGAATTAGTGTAGAAGGAATAGATAGTACAGAAACAGTATATATACAAAAAGGAATACAAAGTGGAGATAAGATAAAGATACAAGGTAAAGGATATAAAGACGGAAAAGGAGGAAGAGGAGACTTAATAACAGAAATAAAAATAATGGTACCTAAAGATTTAACAGAAGAAGAAACTAAAATATATCAAAGATTAAAAGAGATATCTACCTTCAACCCTAGATAAGCCAAAGGTTTAGACTTGACAATTACATAAAATCGGAGTATAATTAAATTTAGTAGTCACAAATGAGAAAATAGTATAAATTTGGAAAGAGGTGCAAAAATGGATATAATACAGGGGAAACATTTTAGCATAACAGATCCTAAAGGAGTAAATACAGTAATATATCAAATACACAAAACCAAGAAAGAATTTTTAAACGAATATCCTAGATACACAGTGGAGAGATTGGACTTTACATCAGAAATACGAGGAGATTCAACAAGAAAGACATATTTTGTAGATAATTTATACCCAGAGGGAAACCAATTAGCAATATTTTCATTTGGAAAAGAGAGAGTAGTAATAAACATGGGAGTTCTACAAAATGATGAAGTAAAAATCAGTAGGAAACCCGTACCATTCAAATTCGATACGTTATATTCAAAAGAAGAAAATGTGTATAAAGAAGTTAATTATACACCAAATTTAGATAGAGATATCACAATTATAGACCCAGAAACAGCAGAAGAAGTAAAACCAAGATTATATTTTGATGAAAAAACAAATGAGGTAAAAGGAAAGTGTAAATTAAAACCATATAAATCTTATTTTGCATTCGAAATAAGAGAGAACTAGGAGGTTGAAAATGGCTGATAAAAAGAGAATTCAAGAAGCTATAGAAAATGGAGTGTTTGAATCTCCAGTAGGTGATAACTTAAAAATCGCTGGTACAGAATTAAAATCAAGTGAGAAAGGATATGAAATAACTGTAGGAGAAGAAGCTAGACAAAAATTAAAGCAATTAGGAGTTAGCGAAAAAGACGATGGAACAATGGTAATACCAGCACATAGTACAAGAGCAGTAGAAAAAGATAATAAATTTGCTAAAGTTGCTCAAGAAGAAAGATAAAACAAAAGAGTAGGTGGAAATTTATGCACTATAAAATACAAGGAGCTATAAGAAGAAATAAAAATAGATTTATAATTTTCTTTGTACTATGGTTATTTATGGCCATAGTACTTATTGCGCCAATAGCTTATTCACAAGAAAAAGCTACAGTAGATGGCGTTTTTGATTTTGGAAAATGCGTAACAGAAATTGGTGGAGCATATTCAAACTTTGGAGAAATAATGCGGAACATTTGAGACATATGCAAAGGAATTTTTTAGCTTACTATGGAAATTCACAATAGTATATACAATCTTCATGTTTATAGGTTTTGTAAAAACAGCACCAAGAAATGAATATACAGACATAGAACAAGGATCAAGTGACTGGGCAAAATCAGGAGAACAATACAAAGTACTAAGCAAACACAAAGGGATAATACTTGCAGAAAATAATTATCTACCAGTAGATAAAAGAGGAAATGTCAATGTATTAGTAGTTGGACGGATCAGGATCTGGTAAATCTGCATCATTCTCAATACCAAATGCATGCCAAATGTTAGGGTCATATGTATTCACAGATCCAAAAGGAGAACTATATGACAAAACAGCAGGATTTTTACATAAAAATGGATACGAAATAAAGGTATTAAACTTAGTAAGACCACAAAATAGTGATGGATATAACCCATTAATGCATATATCATCAGAATTGGATGTAGACGTAATAGCAAATACAATAGTAAAAGGACAAAAATCAGATAGCGGAAACTCAGATCCATATTGGGACGATATGGCAGAAATGTTATTAAAAGCTTTAATATATTATTTAATAGCGACAAGACCAGAAGAGGAACAAAACTTAGCAAGCTGTGCAGAGCTTGTTAGAGCAGCCAACAATAATGGAGGAAACAACTTACTATCAGAGCTTATGAGTCAACTTCCATATGATCATCCAGCAAGAATGTATTATAAATCAATAGAAATAGCACCAGAAAAAACATATGGATCAATACTAAGCTCATTACAATCAAAACTTGGTAAATTTGACTCAAAAGAAATAGCAGAATTAACATCAACAGATACAATAGACTTTGAAGAAATAGGAAGGAAGAAAACAGCAGTATATGTTATATCTTCAGATACACATACAGCATATGACTTTTTATTAACAATATTCTTTGCACAAATGATACAACAACTATATGATTTTGCAGACTTGCAAGGAGGTAAATTACCGATGCCAACATACTTTATACTAGACGAGTTTGCAAACATAGGAAAAGTGCCAGACTTTGATAAAAAAATATCAACAAGTAGAAGTAGAAAAATACAATTTAGTGTAATATTACAAAACTTAGATCAGCTAGAAGCAGTATATGAAAAATCTTATGAAACAATAATCCGGAAACTGTGATACACATGTGTTTTTGGGAAGCAACTCACAAAAAACGGTAGAATACTTTTCGAAAGCATTAGGAGAAATGACAGTTGCAAGAGATAGTATATCAATAAATAAAGATAGACAAAACTGGATGCAGGGGAAATCGGTATCAGACCAAATTAATGCAAGAGCACTATTAACACCAGATGAACTTAGAAGATTTGACAATGATTATTGTATAATATTTGAAAAAGGAATAAAACCAGTAAAGGCAAAGAAATACTATTACTTTACAAAGCCAGAAGCAAGAAAACTAGCAGAGGAAACACTAAACCACAACGACCCAAGAGATTTAGATAGAGGTACATGGAGAAAATACAATCCATATAATCCATATGTACCAGAAGACCAAAAAAAAGGTGGGGGACAAGACCTAAAAGTAGAAAGTTTAGATGATCTATTCGAAGAAGAGAAGAAAGAAGAAGCGCCAGTATTACCACAAGAAGAGGTAAAAGAAGAACTAAAACAAGAGACAGAAAAAGTAGAAAATGAAGTAGATCTACAAGAAGAACTAGAAGCAAAATTTGATGAACTTTTTGGAGAAATGTAATAAACGAAAAATAAAATATACCTTTTATCAAAAGCATATATTTTATTATGTTGACTATCTAAGAAGATGATTTCTGTACACTATAGGAGTCATCTTTTTTTAGTTTCATAGATATCTATAATTATTATAATAATCTTATATATTCTTTTATTTCCAATATATTATATAAAAAATTAGAAACTGTAAAAATAAGTGATATAACAAAATTTCAATAATATTTAAGGAGCTACATATTGTAGCTCCTTAAATATTAAAAATATAAGAAAATTTGTTCTGTTCGCTTGTATTTTATAAAGAAATATTATATATTAAAATATATAGGAAAATAAGTCAAATAAAAACGGAGGAAACTATGAAATTTATACATATAGCAGATATACATTTTGATATACCATTTACAACATTAGAAACAAGGAAACTTTCAGAACAGAGAAGATTAGAACAACGAAATGCATTTAAAAAAGTAATAGAATATATAAAAGAAGAAAATATACCATATTTATTTATATGTGGTGATTTATATGAGCACGAGTATATAAAAAAATCAACAATAGAATATATAAATAGACTATTTGAAACAATACCAGAAACAAAAATATATATAATTCCAGGAAACCATGATCCGTATATAAAAAATTCATATTATGCAAAATATGAATGGGCTAGAAATGTAAAAATATTTAAAGAAGAAATAGAAAAAATAGAAGAAGAAAATATTTGTATATATGGATATGGGTTTGAAGACTTTTACATGAAAAGATCAAAAGAAGAACAAATGAAAGTAGAAGACAAAAATAAAATAAATATACTATTAACACATGGAACACTGGATGGAAACAAAAATAAAGAAATGCTATATAATCCAATGTCAAAAACAGAATTGAAAGCAATAGGATTTGACTATATAGCACTAGGACATATACACAAAATATCATATAATGACGAACCAGAACAAAATGTAATTTATCCAGGATCATTAATATCAATGGGGTTTGATGAACTTGGAAAACATCGGAATGATAGTACGGAGAAATAGAAGAAAATACAAAACAAATAAAATTGGAATTTGTAGAAATAGATAATAAACAATTTGTAGAAAAAGAAATAGACATTAGTGAGATTATATCAAAAGAAGAATTAATAGAAAAAATAAATGAAGAAAATTATGAAGAAAATAAATATTATAAATTAATACTAATAGGAAATAAAAAGATAGAAATAAATACACAAGAAATATTAAATAATATAATATACACAAATATAATAAAGATAAAAGACAAAACAAGATTAGAAATCGACTTAGAAAAAATATCAAACCAAAATAATTTAAAAGGAATTTTTGTAAAAGAACTACTAGAAAAGATAGAGCAAGAACCAGAAAAAAGAGAACTAATTGAAAAAGCTATTGAAATAGGGATACTTACATTTGAAAGTAATTAAAGAAAGAGAGAAAATAATATATGCAAATAAAAGAGCTTCAAATAAATAATTTTGGAAAATTAAAAAATAAAAAAATAGAAGTAAAAAATGGTATAAATATAATATCAGGAAAAAACGAAAGCGGAAAATCGACACTTTTAAAATTTATAACAAGTATGTTATATGGAATAAGTAAAAATAAAAATGGAAAAAGAATATCAGACTATGAAAAATATAGTCCATGGGAAGAACGGAGAATTTTCAGGAAAGCTAATATATGAATTAGATAATAAAGAAAAATATGAAGTATATAGAAACTTCACTAAAAAAAATCCACAAATAGTAGACGATAATGGGAAAGATGTTAGTAAAAATTATACAATAGACAAAACATATGGTAACAAATTTTTTTCAGAACAAACAAAAGTAGATGAAGAATTATTTAATACCTCAATGGTAATAATGCAGCAAGAAATAACACTAGACAAAAACAAACAAAATCTATTAATACAAAAAGCGTCGAACATAATGTTAACAGGCGAAGATGATGTATCATATAAAAAAATAATAGCAAAATTAAACAAAAAACAAATAGAAGAAATAGGAACAGAAAAGAGTCCTACAAAACCACTATATATAACAAAACAAAAAATAGAAGAATTAACAAGAGAAAAACAAGAATTAGAAAGCTTATTAGAAAAACAATATGAAATAGAAGAAAAAAGACTAAAAGTAGAAAAAGAAATAAAAGAAGCAGAAAAAGAAATAGAATTATTGCAAGAAATACAAAAAATGAAAAATCAAGAAAAAATAGAAAAAGAAAAGATAGAAATAAATTTAAAATCAAAAGAAGAAACAAAAAAGAAAAAGGAAGAAGAAGAAAATAAATTAAGAAATATAAAATTAGAAAAAAATAGTAAAAAAAGTCCTAAAATATTATATATAATATTCATTCTATTAACAATTTTAAGTATAATTTTATATATAATAGGACAAAAAAATATTTCATATATAGGTATAGGAATAGCTAGTTTAGATATAATAGGAGTAATTTTGATACAAATAAAAGAAAGCAATAAATATAATAAACAAAAAGAAAAAGAGCAGTTTGAGAAAGAAAATATAAAAAATAAAATAGAACTATTAGAAAATGAAATAAAACAAAAAGAAAAAATAATACAAGAAAAACAAAACGAATTAGAAATAAAAAATAATCTAAATAAAATGCAATTAAAAAACAAATATATAAATATATACAATATAGAAAATATATTAGAAAGTAAGATAGAAAGTGAAAATATATTAAATCAGCAAAAATACATAAATGATCTAAAATTAGAATTAACAAAGATAGAAATTCAAAAAAAAGAAATGCTAGAAAGATTAGAAAAAACATCAGAAATAGAAGAGAGAATAGAAAATTCAATAGAAAATTTACAAGAGCTTATAAAATATAATGAAATAATAAATATAGCAAAAGAAGCATTAGAAAAAGCATATATAAAAATGAGAGAAAATGTAACACCTAAATTTTCAAACAATCTATCAAATGCAATACGAAACATATCAAACCAAAAATATAAAACAGTAAAAGTAAATGAAGAAAATGGATTAATAATAGAAACAGAAAAAGGAAACTATGTACCAGCAGATTTATTAAGTATAGGAACAATAGATGGACTATATCTAACACTTAGAATATCAAGTATAAAAGAACTTACAAAAGAGAATATGCCAATAATCCTAGATGAAACATTTGCATACTTTGATAATGAAAGACTAGAAAATGTACTAAAATTTTTAGACAGAGAGTATAAAGAAAACCAAATACTAATATTAACATGTACAGAAAGAGAAATAAAAACATTAGAAAAACTAAATATAAGTTACAACAAAATAGAGCTATAGATTGACAATTCAAGGAAAACAAGATATAATACCATAGTATAAAATATACAGGAGGTATATATGTTTCAAAGATTAGAAGACGTTGAAAAAAGATATGAAGAATTAACAATAAAAATAAGTGACCCAGAAGAAATTGCAAAAACATCTTCATGGCAAAAACAAATGAAAGAACACGCAGAGCTAACACCAATAGTCGAAAAATATAGGGAATATAAAAAAGCAACAAAAACAATAGAAGAAAATCAAGAATTATTAAAAGATCTAGAACTTAAAGAATTAGCAGAAATAGAAATAGAAGAAGCTAGAGAAAGCTTACCAAAAATAGAAGAAGAATTGAAAATATTGTTAATACCAAAAGATCCAGACGACGACAAGAATATAATATGTGAAATAAGAGCAGGAGCAGGAGGAGAAGAAGCAGCACTATTTGCGGGAGAACTATTTAGAATGTACTCAATGTATTCAGAAAAGAAACATTGGAAAATAGACATATTAAACGAAAACGAAACAGAACTTGGTGGATACAAAGAAATAACATTCATGATTACAGGAAAAGGAGTATATAGCAGACTAAAATTTGAAAGTGGAGCACATAGAGTACAAAGAGTTCCAGATACAGAAAGTAGCGGAAGAATACACACATCAGCATCAACAGTTGCAATATTACCAGTAGTAGAAGATGTAGAAATTGAGATAAACCCAGCAGATATTAAAATGGAAGTATATAGAGCATCAGGAGCAGGAGGGCAACACATAAACAAAACATCATCAGCAGTTAGACTAATACATGAGCCAACAGGAATAGTTGCAGAATGTCAAACAGAAAGATCACAACTTCAAAACAGAGAATATGCAATGAGACTACTAAAATCAAGACTATATGAGATAGAAAAACAAAAACAAGATGAAGAACTTGCAAGTGCAAGAAAAAGTCAGGTAGGTTCAGGAGATAGAAGTGAAAAAATTAGGACATACAACTTCCCGCAAGGAAGAATAACAGACCATAGAATAGGACTAAGCATATATCAAATGGAAAACTTTTTAAATGGGGACTTAGACGAAATGATAGATGCATTAATAACAGCAGACAGAGCAGAAAAACTAAAAGGAGAATAAAGTTAAATAGAGAGTAATATATAAAAGAAATTTCCATGTTCTTTGATGGATATCTTAATAGAAACTATAACAAGTAAAGCTCGAATAGTTTTTAAGTTCGCTCCCATGTTACACATATATATTACACTAAAAAAAGAGAACTATGTTAAAGAATATCTTACATTAGTTCTTTTTTTATTGAATAGGAAAAATCATTAGAATTCCTATTCAACAAGGCTAAGTTACCTTAGGCAGTGCATATTTGCGAAGCAAAATGCACATGTGGACGTCAAAATCTTTGATTTCGTTAACGTCCAATTTTCTTATTGTGTAGGAAAAATCGCAGATTTTTCTGAAACAACAAGGTTAAGTTACCTTAGGCAGTGCAATAATCGCGAAGCGATTTTGCACATGTGGACGTCAAAATCTTTGATTTTGCTAACGTCCAATTTTCTTATTGATTAATTATAAAAAATAATATAAAATAATCTTATTAAGGGGGAACGAAATGAGAAGAAAAATCAAATACATATTAACAACAATAATATTATGTATAGCGTTTTTAGTATTATTTAATACAAATTCATATGCAAGCTATCAAAAACTTGATAGTATCACATATGATGTTAAGTTAAATGAAGATGGAAGCGCAAATATAAAAGAAACATGGAAAATAGAAGTAGAAGAAACAAACACACTATTTAAAACATTTGACTTAGACAGTACAAAATATGGAAATATCACAAATGTAAAAGTAAAAGAGATATCAAGAAAAGGTGAATTTACAGACTTTATAAAATCCGACACATATGCATACCATGTAAAAAAAGGATATTACCATGGACTAGAAACAAATAGCAAAGAATTTGAAATAGCATGGGGAGTATCAATAGACAGTAAAGAAGATAAAATATATGAAATAAATTATACAGTAGAAAAAGCAGTAAAAACATATAATGACTGTTCAGAATTTTATTGGCAATTCATAGGAAAAACAAACGCAATACCAGCAGATAAAGTTACAGGAAGAATAAAAATGCCAGTAGAAGTGCAGAACAAAGAAAATTTAAGAGTATGGGCACATGGGCCATTAAATCGGAGAAATATATGCAGAAGATAACGAAACAGTATCATTTAAAGTAAACTATTTACCAGATGAAACAATGGTAGAAGTAAGAATATTGACATTAGAGCCAATATTTACACAAAGTACAAATACAGAAAATATAGATAAATTTGAAACAATAATCAAAGAAGAAACAAAATGGGCAGACGATGCAAATAAAGAAAGAGAAAGAATAAAGAAAAGACAAGAAGAACAAGAAAAAACATTTAAAACAATAATTATAAGTATGGCAGTAGTAGGAGTAGGAATAGCAATATTTTTGGTATCAAAAATAATAAAATACATAAAAGAGATAAGGAAAACAAAAAAGATAGTGCCAGAAGGACAGATAGAATACTTTAGAGAAATACCAAATGAAGAAGCAACAGCAGCGGAAGCAGCATATTTATATTATTTTGATAAAAAAACAGCCTTCAAAGACAATTTATCAAAAATAGTATCAGCAACAATACTAAATTTAGGTTTAAAAAAAGCAATATCATTTGAAAAAGACCAAAAACAAAATATAGACATAGTAATAAACAAGGAAATAGATGTAACAAAATTACAAGTAGAAGAAAAAAAGATATATTATTTGCTAACAGAAGTTGAAAAATGGAAAAATAAAAAAAGTAAAACAGAAGAAGGAATAGACATGATTTCAATGAAAGATATTGAAAAATATGCTAAAAGTAATGACAAAACTTTTTTAAGTGACATAGATGGAATAGAAGTAACAGCACTATCAGCAAATAAGATGAAACAAAATTATAGTAGAGAACAAATAGAAATAGCAACAAAATGGGAAAATAAAAGGACAGCATACTATGTAGCCGCATTTGTGAGCTTATGCTTTGGAGTAGTAATAATACCATTATTTACTGTTATACCAAGTATAATATGTGGAATACTATGTAATAAATTAGCGAATAAAACAAGAACACTCACACAAAAAGGTGTAAACGAACAAGAAAAATGGAAAGCACTAAAAAGATATATGGAAGACTTTTCATTACTTAACGAAAGAGAAGTACCAGAACTTGTATTATGGGAAAAATATTTAGTATATGCAACAGCGTTTGGAATTGCAGATAAAGTATTAAGACAGTTAAAAATAAAATATCCAGAGCTAATGAATGAAAGCTATATGATGAGTAATGGATACATGTATATATATCTAATGAATAGATATAATTTTGAAAGAACACTAACAACAAGTATGCAAAAGGCGTATAGTGCGGGATTAAGAGAAAAGGCATCAAGAGAAATGGCATCAAGTCATTCATCGAGTGGATTCCGGAGGCGGCGGAGGCTTCTCAAGTGGTGGAGGCTTCGGTGGAGGTCGGAGGCCGGAATGGGCGGAAGATAAAAAATATCAAAATACTAGTAAACACTAAAAAATAAGAGAATATATATAATATAAAATTATTTACAGATTAGAATTTAATGTGTTATAAGTTATATAGTAGATCAAGACTCTGGAAACCTACGAGGCCCAGAGTTATTTTTAAAATTAGCAGTAGTTTAGAAGAATAAAGATAATAATAAATAAAACTAAAAAGATAAAAGAAAAGATCAATTCAATTATTACAATTCTAAATCACAATACATTTGCATAAACTCTATTAGAGGTACAAAAATGAATATATTACAAAATACTTTACTTGGGCTATTTTTTGGAACATTTGGAACAACAATAGGTGGAATAATAGGTATAAAATTTAACAATGCATCAAACAAACTCTTAAGCTTCATATTATCATTTGCATCAGGACTTATGATGGCAATAGTATGTTTTGACTTAATACCAGAAGCAACACGGAATATCAGACTTCAGTAATGTAATAATAGGCATAGTATTTGGAATAATTGTAATGATAATATGTGACATGATAGTACAAAACAAGATAAATACTAAAAAAAATAAAATAGGAAAAAATAGCTTATTAAAAACAGGGATAGCAGTAGCAGTAGGATTAGCTTTGCACAATCTCCCAGAAGGATTAAGCATACGGAGCGGGATTTGAAGCATCACTGAAACTTCGGATATTCACTCGCAATAGCCATTGCAATACATGATATACCAGAAGGAATATCAATGGCAGTACCAATGAAAAATGGAGGAATAAGTTCAAAAAAGGTAATATTCTATGTAGTATTATCAGGAATAACAACAGGAATAGGAGCATTTATAGGAAGTATAATAGGACGAATTTCATTAACAGTAATATCACTATGTTTATCATTTGCAGCAGGAGCAATGTTATATATAGTAACAGGAGAATTAATACCAGAAGCAAATAATTTATACAAAGGAAGAATGTCAGCACTTGGAAATATATTAGGCTTCTTACTAGGAATAATTGCAGTAAGCATTTAAAAATACAAAATCAGTGTAACAATAATATTACACTGATTTATAATATTTTAGTGCTTATGCATTGGAATATAATCATCATCATGCTCATTAGCATTGTCATAAGCGTGCTCATTAGCTTCATTATTACCGATCTCATTTACTAATCTGGAAACAACTTCAGCTTTAATATTCTCTTTAATGCATACATTACTATTTTCACCATGTTCACGAACAACAGATAAATAAACTTGAAGAGCATTGTTTCTTACATAATTATTTGAAGGAAACTCATTAATAATTTCTTGAACATTCATAGTTACTACATCAGGAGAAAGCATTTGGTTAATAGAAATAGGAGTAGAAGACTTAGTATCATAATGAGAATGACCAGTATTTCTATTTCCATCAGCCTCATCCAAAGACAGATTACTGCAACCAGCTTTTTCATGAGATCTTATTTCTTCCATATTTTCAGGAATATTATCAATACCATTTTTAGAACTAAACTCCTCACGAACTTCATAAGTAGTATATCTAGAATGCTCTGTTTCTAAACTCTGAGTAAAAGCATCCTTATTTGAAGTTCTATCAATCTGACCATAACCAAGTTCGATATATCCCATTGAACCAATTCGAGCAGTTAAAATTCCATTTTCGACAATAGGAGAATTTATAGCATAAGAAGACTTAACACTCTGTTTATCAACTTCAGAACCATCACGATTAGTTTCATAAACAGACTTATCAGACTCTTTACCACCAACCTGTTCAAGCATGTCAGCAGGAGTTAGAGAGCCATCAGCATTTTGTATAATAAATGAAAACTTAGTAGTATTTTTATTATTAGCAATACTATCAGAATATACAGCAATAAGTTTAGCACCTGCAGGAACACCTAAGACATCTCCCAAAGTATGTTTATCATCAACTTTATTATCTAATTTAACCACTTGTTTTGAAGAAATATTATCTAAAGCATCTTTATTAGATTTAGTTTGTTCTTCTCTACTTTTTTCTTCATCATCTTCACTCAATGAAAGTTGAGGACTAGATTTTTCCTGAACCTTTTGTTCTAGATCAATCTCAGACATAGCAAGCACATCTTTTTTAGAAACACCAATAGCTTTAGCTATTTTATCTAAATGGTTATCCATTTCAGCAAGAGAAATGCCATTACCCTTAGAAAGATTTTCAAGCTGACCAAGGAAACTCAAATCAGAAGCAGCAAAAGCATCAGCAGGATAAATTTTTCCATCCTTGTCACATCCAGCAATAAAATTTTTATCATTATCATAAAACTTCTTAAAAATATTACCATCAGGCATCTCATCAATAATCATAAAAATATCTTTTGTTACGCCCACATTTCCAGTAGAAGTATTTTCATTAGAAGTTATACTTCCAAGAAACTCAATATCCTTTGTAAAATCAGATTTTTTCTTCTCAAGAATTTCTTGCATTGTTTCATATAAACTTTTATCCATACAAAACCTCCATACATGCCAACAATATCTAATTGATAAATCAATAAGATATTGTAACTTTTTCATAATTATCTCGTATGGAGCTTTTCACTACTTACGTGGTAAAAATTCCTACGATATAAATAATTATACCATGCTAAAAAAAATAAGTCAAAAAAATCTAAATGTTCGCTAGAATTATAAAATAATATGATATATAATTAAGCGATATAGGAGGAATATAGATGAACATATTAGAAATTATAGCTAAAAAAAGAGATAATGAAATCCTTAACAAAGAAGAAATAGAATATTTTATAAAAGGGTATACAAAGGGAGAAATAACAGACTATCAAGCAGCAGCACTAGTAATGGCAATATATATAAATGGAATGAACTATGAAGAAACAAAAAATTTAACTATTGCAATGGCACAATCAGGAGAAACATTAGACTTAAAAGAAATATCAGACATAATAATAGATAAACACTCAAGTGGAGGGGTAGGAGATAAGATAACATTAATAATAATGCCAATAATTGCATCCCTTGGAATACCAGCTTCAAAAATGTCAGGAAGAGGACTTGGGATTACAGGAGGGACAATAGATAAATTAGAATCAATACCAGGATATAAAACAAATATAAGTTTAGAAGAATTTAAAGATAATATAAAACAAATAGGAATAAGTCTAGTTCGGACAAACAGAAAAGCTAGCACCAGCAGACAAAAAAATATATGCACTAAGAGACACGATATCTTGCACTGAGAGCATACCATTAATAGCATCTAGTATAATGAGTAAAAAAATAGCAGCAGGAGCAAATAAATTGGTATTAGAAGTTACATGTGGAAGTGGAGCATTCATGAAAGATCAAAAAGACGCAGAAACTTTAAGCAAAGTAATGAGTAAAATAGGAGAGCTAGCAGGAATAGAAACAATTTGTGTTATAACCAATATGGAACAGCCAATAGGAAAAAGTGTAGGGAATTCATTAGAAGTAGAAGAAGCAATCAAAGCGTTACAAGGAACAATGGAAAAAGATGTAAAAGAGATAGTACTTTGTATAACATCACAAATAATGAAACTTGCAGGAAAAGGAGATGACCTAGAAAAGAACAAACAAAAAGCACTAGAAAATATAGAAAATGGCAAAGCTTACAAAAAATTTATACAACTTATAAAACAGCAAAATGGAGATGTAGAATACTTAAGCAATATAGAAAAAGCAAAATATATTATACCAGTAGAAGCAGAACAAGATGGATTTGTCACAAAACTTGATGCAGAAACAATTGGAAAAGTGGCATTAGAATTAGGCGCACGGAAGAAAAAAGAAAGAAGATACAATAGATCATACTTGTGGAATAGTACTAGAAAGAAAAATTGGAGACAAAGTGCAAAAAGGAGAAACAATAGCATATATACACTCAAACAAAGAAGAACTAATACAAGAAGCAAAAACAAAAGTAAAAGAAGCATATAAAATATGTGAAGAAAGAACAGAAGAATATAAAGATATATTAAATATAATTTAAAAGGAGAGAAATAAGATGAGAGTGCGTGTTTTAAGATTTGATATTTGGTTAAGTTTATTAATAAGTTTTGCAATTAGTTTTATACCAGCTAAGATATTAGAAAGCACATTACCAAAGCAATATGAAAATTATTTAGAAGAACATACAGTTGCAGCAGGAGAAATTGGGGGAGAAGCAGGAGAAGAAGTATTTAGAGCACAAAGTGTAGAAGATTTATTATCACATGATACTTTTACAATAGTATCAAAAGGTATACAATATAGAAACCGTGGAGGAGGATATCATAATGGAGTATATATGCATGCAGTAACACTTCCTTCAGGAGAAATAGTAGCAGCAAGAATTAATACAGAAAATGTAAAAACAACAGGAGATAGTATATATAGTGGAGACTCTATCTTGCCTGTAGGAAAAATAGTAAAAGAAGATTTAACACAAGATAGTAGTTTCCTAGGACAAATAGAATACAAAGAAGAATTAACACGTAAAGACTTTTATATAGACATGTTAGGAAATGGAGAAAGAATAAGCGAAGAAGACTATACAGAAACACCAGTTACAATGGTACAATGCATAACAGTTATGATAGCATTTCCAATAATACATGCACTAGGAGCAAGAATTGGAATATTCCCATATTTCTTTGGACCAATAATAAAGAAAAAGGAAAATAAAGAACCAAAAGAAGAAAAAGATAGCCCTATTTCAAATAAATAGACAATTTAAAGGAGAAAATAAAAATGGATATAATAGAAGGACTAAATGATAAACAAAAAGAAGCGGTACTTCAAACAGATGGACCATGTCTTGTAATTGCAGGAGCAGGTTCACGGAAAAACAAAAGTATTAACACATAAAATAGCATATATAATAGGAGAAAAAAATGTAAGACCATGGAATATACTTGCAATAACATTTACAAATAAAGCAGCAAAAGAAATGAAAGAAAGAGTTGTAAATCTTCTAGGAGATATTGCAAATGATATGTGGATACGGAACATTCCATTCAATATGTGTAAGAATGCTTAGGAAGTATATAGACAGAATAGGATTTACATCATCATTTGTAATATTTGATATGACAGATCAAAAAAACATAGTAAAAGAATGTATGAAAGAACTAAAAATAGACGATAAAATGTTTACAGACAGAAGTATAATGTATGAAATAAGCAATGCAAAAAATGATATGTTAGAACCAGAAGAATATGCAAAAAGAACAAATAATGAAATGAGAAAAGAAATAATTGCAGAAGTATACAAATTATATCAAAAAAAACTAAAAGAAAATAACGCATTAGACTTTGATGATATAATAAATTATACAATAAAGATACTATTACAAGAACCAGAAGCATTAGAGTACTATTCAGAAAAATTTCATTATGTATTAGTAGATGAATATCAAGATACAAACAAAGCACAATTTACATTAATAACACTTTTATCAGCAAGAAATGGAAACATTACAGTAGTTGGAGACAATGATCAAGGAATATACTCATTTAGAGGAGCGGACATCAAAAACATACTAAACTTCGAAAAAGACTTTCCAGGAACAAAAATAATAAAGCTAGAACAAAACTATCGTTGTACAAAAAATATACTAGATGTCGCAAATGCTGTAATAAAAAATAATGAAGTAAAATATAAAAAGGAACTTTGGACAGAAAACGAAAAAGGAACACAAGCTACAGCACATCTTGCAAATAATGAATATGAAGAAGCGACATATGTTGTAGAACAAATAGAACACTTAAGGAGAGAAGAATATTATAAATATTCAGACTTTGCAATACTATATAGAATGAATACACAATCACGTAGTATAGAGGATATTCTAAGAAGAGAAAACATCCAATATAAAATCGTAGGAGGACTAAAGTTCTACGAAAGAAAAGAAATCAAAGATGTAATGGCATACCTTAGACTAATATACAATACAAAAGACAATTTAAGTCTAAGAAGAATAATAAACGAACCTAAAAGAGGAGTAGGAAAGACAAGTTTAGACCAAGTTGCAGAAATAGCAGACCAAGAAGGAAAATCAATGTATGAAATAATAAAAGATGCAGCAGCATATGGACTAAATAGAGTATATACAAACACAAGAGAATTTGTACAAATAATAGACGAATTAGTAAATAAAGCAGAAGGAATGACAGTATCAGAATTAACACAAAATGTGTTAAAAAACACAGGATATATAAAAGCGCTAGAATCAGAAGACACTAAAGAAGCAGAAAATAGGATAGAAAACTTAGAAGAATTTTTGACAGTAACAATGGAATTTGATGAAGAAGCAGAAAATGATTTAGGAAGTTTCTTAGAAAATATATCACTTGCAAGCGATGTAGACGAACTAGACGAACCACAAGAACAAGTAACACTAATGACATTACATAGTGCAAAGGGACTAGAATTTCCAGTAGTATTTTTAGTAGGAATGGAAGAAGGCATATTCCCAAGTAACAAAGCAATAGACGATGTAAATGGAGTAGAAGAAGAAAGAAGACTTTGTTATGTTGGAATAACAAGAGCAAAAGAACATTTATATATGACGTGTGCAAGGTCAAGGACACTATTTGGATCAACATCATATAATGCAATATCAAGGTTCTTAAAAGAAGTGCCAGAGGAAATGCTAAGTGAAGAAAGTTCACTTTCAGGAGAAAGTGGAATAAAAGGAACATTTGATAATGGAAACAAATATGAATGGAACTATGGAAATTCAAGTATAAAGACATATAATGTAGAACCAAGTTATAGTACATCAAAAGTTGCAGCAAGTAATTTCTCATTTAGAACACCAGAAAGCTTTTTAAATGGACTAAATAAAAAGAAAGAAACAGTAGATATATCAGAATATAAAGAAGGAACAAGAGTATACCACAAGAAATTTGGAGAAGGAACAATTAATTATGTTGAAGAAGAAGGAGAAGACTACAAGGTAGATATAAACTTTGATAAAGTAGGACATAAGAGACTTATGGCTAAATTTGCAGGACTAGAAATAATAAGATAAAAGTTGCAAATGAGTTTTCAGAAGAGAGCTGCAACTTATGCCTATGTATTAGAAAGAGCTGTGGCGCTCTTTCTTTTTTTGTATAAAAATTCCAAAAATGTAAATACTAAAAATAATAAACTAGAAAGGAATGATAAAAATGACAGATTTAAACCAAGTAGAATTACAGAACTTAAGACATTTGATAGGCGGAGCAGAAACAAATTATCAAAAATTGAACACATACTCAGAACAAGCAGTAGACCCACAAATAAAGCAAACATTTGCAAAAGCAGCCCAAGACTCACTAAATACTAAGCAAAAGCTTATGACATTTTTAAACAATTAGGAGGAGAAAATTATGGATGAGAAAACAATGATTAATGATGTACTTGAAGGAGTAAAGACAGAACTTACAACATATAGTCAAGCAATATCAGAAGCAGAAAACATGCAACTTAGAAATACAATGCAACAACTTAGGAACTCAGGAGAAAGCTTTCAATATGAGTTGTTTAAAATAGCTCAGAATAAAGGTTACTATAAGCCAGCAGAAAAAGTAAATGAACAACAAATAATAAAAGTAAAAAATTATTTACAATAAAAAAATAACAGAACAGAAATTAAAACTATTTCTGTTCTGTTATGACAATATATAATCTTTATTAAACTAAATCACAGCACTTAACTTTTCTCTTCAAAGAAACAATTATAATAATATAACTAATAGAAAAAGTTAACCATACACCATGTACACCAATATACATAGATAAAAGATATGAAAGCAATACTTTTATTGCTGAAGGTAATGACAAATTCAATTGCTCTTTTACATTATTTTCTATAGTTTTCATTATATATTCTCCAATTTTACAATTATATATGGATGAAACTAAAAAGCACTTTTATTTTCAGCCTGAATAACCTTCCCATAAATTTTAAGATTTTTTTCTTTTTCTATTGGATAATATGGGTTCAATGCTTGTAACTCATATTCTTTATTATTGAATGTAACTTTCCTAATTACTATATTATCATTTACTAGAACCAAGTAAGTTTTACCAGAAGAAAATTCAAAATCCTCTGTTATAATAGCAATATCACCGACACCAAGAACAGGAAACATTGAATTATCAGTTATTTTTAAAGCAAAAGTATTAGTAGGAAGATTTTCATTAATGTTAATATTCTTTATAAAATAATTCTCAATTGATATTTTAGAACTAGTAGTAAAATTAGATATTAATGGAATAGTATTAATATTACTTTTTCTTTCAAAATCGTCTTCAATACACATTAAATACGAAGGAGAAACCTTAAAAAGATTAGACATAATTTCAATAGAACTTCTTTTAATATTCTTAACTTCACCCTTTTCATATTTTCTTATAGCAGATTTTTGAACACCTATATATTTGCCTAACTCCTCCTGAGTTAGACCATTTGCAATTCTCAATTGTTTAATTCTTTTACCCATTTCCATTTAATATACCCCCTAGGTGTCTTAATATTATCATGTTTTTGGGATTTTTACAATACTTTTAAAAGAAGTGTCTTAAAAGTTTAAATTATTTCAAAAAACTATTGACAATAAAAAGCAATTAGTATATTATTTAAGTGTCTTAAAAGGATACTGAGGAAGGGAGGAGAAAATGAACATCGAGAAACTAAAAGCAAAAATGGCCTTAAATGGAGATCATGGCAAAGATTTAGCTAACTACTTAAACATCTCAAAAAGTATACTTTCTTCAAAGATGAATGAGACAAATGGATTTGAATTTACTCAAAATGAAATACTTAAAATAAAAGAAAAATACTCATTATCAAGTAGTGAAGTAGATGAAATATTTTTTTTGCAATCCGAGGTGTCGTAAAAAGATACATAAAAGGAAAACCATGATAAAAGTGAAAATAAGTAACCACACATAAAAAAGTGATAGTGGATGATTATTATACACAAAGCTTAATACTCTCTTTATGGTTGGAAGCTAGGATAGTTTTGGTTTTGTTTGGTTTTGGCTTTTACTATTTTGGTTTCTAACCATAAGGGGAGAAATAAAGTGACGGTAAGTTAGATTAAATATATTTAATCTAACTTACATGGGCTGAGGATGATAAGTATAAACAAATTTCATTTATACTTAGTATC
>CANPCK010000006.1 GCA_947572545.1 uncultured Clostridium sp.
CTCCATCTTCAATTGTTAAATCTTCTGTAGCTTTAATTTCTACCTTTACTTTTTCTCCTTCTTTTCCTGATACATTTCCTATTGATACATTTTTGAATGTTGCTGTTGCAGCTTGACATGCTACTGCTAGTACTAAACTAACTAACATAAATGCTACTGCTAGTACGATTAATTTTTGTGTGAATGTTTTCATTCTTTTTTTCCTCCCTTTTTTAATTAAATTATTTTTATATAACAAAAGAACACATAGGAATTTATATGTTAAAAACATATAAGTCCTTATGTGTCCTTATATTACCTAATTCTATTAAATTACTACCTGTGTGTGTGTGTGTGTGTGTGTGTGTAGAGCTTCAAGGCTTACAAGAGTTTTCATTTTAGTTTTTCTCCTTCTGTTTCATTTGTATTTACTATTATATATAACCTTAATACATTTGTCAACATTTTTTTAAAACAGAGTAGTTTTTATTCTACTCTGTTTCTTTACGATATTAGTGACATTTTATATGTATTTTGTAATATATTCTGCCATAAATAGTGGCATATTTATAAGGTTGTCATCTTTACTTAAATTTTTCATTGATATTCTTATCCTTGTTTTGGGATTAAATTTTTGGTTATATATTTTCATACTTGTACTGTTTATATTCTCACCTGCTTTAACTTCAATTGGAATTATCTCATTTTTATATTGAATTATAAAATCTATTTCGTATCTATTATCAAATGTAAAATAATATGGTTTCATCTCACTAGCTACTAATGTCTGTAATATATAGTTCTCTGTCAAAGCTCCTTTAAATTCTTGAAATAGTTTATTACCTTCTACTACAACTTTGCTATCTAAATCAGTCATTCTTCTTAACAATCCTACATCATTTAGATATATTTTAAATGATGATAAATCATTATAACTAATAAGTGGCATTTTGGGTACTGTTACATTATATATTTTATTCACTACATTTGCATCTTTTAACCAATTCACAGCTCCTTCATATTCCCTTGCTCTTGCACCCTCTTTTGCAACTTGATATAAAAACTTTTTATTTTCTTTTGAAATTTGAGATGGTACACTATTCCAAATTATTGATATTCTATTTGCTTCTATGTTACTTGTATGTTTTGCAAAATCACTTTCATATGATTTTATAATATTATTTTGTATCTTGTTCACTCTTTCCATATTTTTTTCTTCTGTCCACGACTTTACAACTTCTGGCATTCCTCCAATTATGAAATACGCTTTTAGCTTTTCTGTTAGACGGTCAAAAAATATATTAGGAATCTCTTTTATATTCTTTATGGAATCCATATAATCTACTAAATTTTTGCAGTTATCTGCTTCTAGAAATTCTGTAAATGTCATTGGATACATATCTAAAAATTCTACTTTCCCTACTGGAAATGATGTATGTGATAGTCTAATTCCTAATAAAGAACCCGCACTTATTATATGATATTCTTTTGCTTCTTCTTCAAAATATTTTAATGAGTTTAGTGCATTAGGGCATTCTTGTATTTCATCAAATACGATTAAAGTTTTTTCTGGCTTTATTGCTTTTCCATAAATAAATGCTAATTGTTCTAATATCCTATAAGGATCTTTAGTATTTTCGAATAAATTATATAATTCTGTATCATGGTCAAAGTTAAAATATGCAATGCCTTCATAGTTTTCTTTTCCAAACTGTTTTATTATATATGTTTTTCCAACCTGTCTTGCTCCTCTTAATATTAACGGTTTTCTATCTTTACTCTTTTTCCATTCTAATAGTTTTTTCATTATCTTTCTTTCCATTCACATCAGCTCCTCTATATATTATAGCATATATTTATATTTTTTACACATTTTTTTAGTTTTTTCTTATACTTTTTACACGTTTTTATGCTCTTTTTAAAATATTTTTACACTTTTTTAAAAAACAGAGTAGATTTTTATTCTACTCTGTTTGTTTATATACTATGCTTCTTCAAAAAATGCTTTATATGTTCTATATGCACTATATACATCAAATTTACTTGTTACCTCATAAGGTGAATGCATTGATAGTACTGGTACTCCACAGTCAATTACTTCTATTCCTTTATTTGCTAATATATATGCGATAGTTCCTCCACCGCCTACATCTACTCTACCAAGTTCTGCTATTTGGTATTGTATACCATTCTTTTCTAATATTCCTCTTATTTTTCCTATAAATTCTGCGTTGGCATCTGATCCTCCACCTTTTCCTCTTGCTCCTGTATATTTGTCAAATGATACACCATAAGATGCAAAGGCACAATTTGTTCTGTCTGATACAGATGCATATATTGGATCATAGCTTGTTCCTACATCTGCTGATAACATACTTGAGTTACAGAATACTTTATTTAATAGATTTGGTCTATTTTCTCCAGTTTTGTTTAGTAATTCTACAACAAAGTTGTCAAATGTTTGTGATTCCATTCCTGTATTTCCCATACTTCCAACTTCTTCTTTGTCTGATAATATACATATTGCTGTTTTCTCTTGTCTTTCCGCTTCCATAATAGCTCTTAGTGCTGTATATGCACATACTTTATCGTCTTGTCCGTATCCTGCTATCATACTTTTATCAAATCCAAGGCTTTTCGCATTAAATGCAGGTACAAGTTCTAATTCTGAACTTAAAAAGTCTGCTTCTTTTATTCCGTATTTTTCATTTAGTATTTTCATTATATTTAATTTTACTTTTTCACTAACACTTTCATCTTTATATGGCATGTTTCCAATAAGCAAGTTTAAGTCTTCTCCATCTACTCCTTCTGCTAATGTTTTTTTCATTTGCTCCATAGCTAGATGTGGTAATAGATCTGTTATTGTAAATATTGGGTCTTCTTCTTTTTCTCCAATATTAACAGTTATTTTTTCTCCATTTGTTTTTACTATAACTCCATGTATTGAAAGAGGTATTGCAGTCCATTGATATTTTTTTATTCCTCCATAATAATGTGTATTAAAGTATGCAAATTCTGTATCTTCATATAACGCATTTGGTTTTAGATCTAATCTAGGAGAGTCAATATGTGCGCCTACAAGATTAAGTCCTTCTTCTAGGTTCCCTTTTCCTATTACAGCAATATACATACTTTTTCCTCTATTTACATAGTATACTTTATCTCCTGCAGATACCTTTTCTACTGTGTTTATGTCTTTGTATCCATTTTTGTCTAATATTTCTTTAGCTGATACAACAAATTCTCTTTCTGTTTTTGATTTATTTAAAAATTCTATATATTCATCTGAGAATTTGAATATAATTTTCTTTTCTTCTTCTGCTAACTTCTCCCATCCTGATTTCTTTTTGTTAAATAACTCCTCTTCTAATTTTTTTCCTTCTGTTTTCTCTTTTTCACTCATATGTTTTCCTCCTTAATTTCTTATATAATTTTTACTTAAACATTAAATCTAAATAATACAATATCTCCATCTTGCATAATATAATCTTTTCCTTCTGAACGTAATAAACCTTTTTCTTTTACAGCATTCATACTTCCTTCTCTCATTAAGTCGTGATAAGATACTATTTCTGCTCTTATAAATCCTCTTTGTATATCTGAATGGATTTTTCCTGCTGCTTCTGGTGCTTTTGTTCCTTTTTTTATTGTCCAAGCTCTAACTTCTGGTTTCCCTGCTGTTAAAAATGACATAAGTCCAAGTAAATCATAACTTGTTTTTACTACTTTATCAAGTCCTGATTCGTCAAGTCCTAATGCTTCTAGCATTTCTTTTTTGTCTTCTCCTTCTAGTGTAGATAGTTCTTCTTCTATTTTTACACATAAAGGGATTACTTTTGCATTTTCTGTTTTTGCATGTTCTCTTACTTCATTTACATATTTATCTGTATCTGCTGAAAGTATCTGTTTTTCGCTAATATTTGCGATATATAGTATTGGCTTTAATGTTAATAAATATGTATCTTTCATGATTTCTTGTTCTTCTTCTGTAAAATCTATTGTTCTTGCAGATTTTCCTTCTTCTAGAACTTTTTTTACTTTTTCTAATACTTCTATTTCAAAAGCATATTTTTTGTCTGCTTTTAACATTTTTTTTGCTTTTTCTATTCTTTTTTCAACAGTTTCTATATCTGCAAATATTAATTCTAGGTTAATTGTTTCTATATCTCTTTTTGGGGATACATTTCCATCTACATGTACTACATTTGAGTCTTCAAAACATCTTACTACTTCTGCTATACTGTCTACTTCACGAATATGTGATAAAAATTTATTTCCTAATCCTTCTCCTTTGCTTGCTCCTTTTACAAGTCCTGCTATATCTACGAATTCTATAACTGCTGGCGTTGTTTTTTCTGGTTCATACATCTTTGTTAGCTCGTTTAATCTTTCATCTGGTACTGCTACCATTCCTACATTAGGTTCTATTGTACAAAATGGATAGTTTGCACATTCTGCTCCTGCATTTGTTATAGCATTAAACATTGTACTTTTTCCAACGTTTGGAAGTCCTACTATTCCAATTTTCATTTTTGCTTTCCTTTCTTTTATTAATAAATTACTTTAATTAGTATAACACATATTTTTGCTTTTGTGTTGAAAATTTTATAAAAATTACAAGTTTGGATAAATTTGAATGCTTCTAAAAAGTCTAAAGAGAGTTCTCTGAATAATCAACGTACTTGAATGAGCAGTTCCCCTTACCTCTTAGTAATATCTTCTCCTTCTATATATACAAAAACAACTTACAAGTTCTTATATCTTATAAGTTGTTTTATCTTATTTATAACTCATAATCATCTGTCACTTCTATATCACCTGTTCGTATTATAGGTTCTTGAATGTCTCCCTTTATAAATGCATTTCTACTACTTGCTATTTCTCTTCTAAGGTCTTGAGTTAATTTGAGGTCTGTACAATATAGTCTTTTTAATTCTTTTCTAAAAGCTTTTTCATCAAATTTTGGAGCTCTTAATATAACCTTTAGACTTTCATATTGTTCTAAATCTAATGTCGAAGGACACCATGTAAATTTAACTTTATCTCCAAATACTTTTTTAAATTGTCCTATTGCTCTATTTCCATGAGTACAAGTTGTTACTAATATTGCTGTTGTAGTTCTTATACCACTTTCTACCTCTTCTGAATCGAAAATATTTTTACAAAACTGAGCATTTTCTTGTGTAGTTGATGACATAGGTTCTGTCAAAATATCTTCTGAATTTATCCCTGCACTTTTAAGAAATTTTTCTGTCAATTTTGATAAATGCTTTTGATAGTCTTCATCAAATTCTTTTTCAATAAATGTTTCTGCTCCCCAATCTGCTTCTGGTAAATCATTCCATTGTAATCCTCCGACTGGTTTATTATCCATATATTCTTCTAGTGTTTTATGATGTATGAACCCCTTTTTGTCTCTTTCCTTTCTTATACCCCCTGTAAATATTATTCTTTTGACAATTCCTAATTTATATAATTCAAAAGCTTTTATTGCTCTTTCTCTAGTAGTTGGTAATCCTAAATTTCCTAAAACTATGGCTATATCTGCTGAATTTTGCTCTCTATTTGGTGATCTTGCTAAGTCTGTTATATTACTTCCTATTACAAAATCAAAAAGTTCTTCTGGTGTTAATTCTCTACCTTCTGGAGTAGCAATACTTATCTCTTTTGTCTTTTCTATCCATGTTAATGTCCTTGTTATGCTTCCAATCTGAACTTTCCTTACCCATTTTCCTTTTATTTCATTATCTTTACAATTTGGATCTTCATTATCTATTATTAATTGTGATAGCCTATATTGTTTTGACATATAATTCCTTCTTTCTATTTTATTATATATCATTCTTATATTTAAAATAATTATATTAATATTCTGATTCTTTTCTTAGTCTATTCTCCATATATGTAGATTATTATAACATATTTTAGTAAGATAAGCAATTTCTATTATATGTTCAGTTATGAATTTTGGCTATTAAATTTTATACTAACCACATATTATTTATGCTAATTTAAGCTTTAGTACTCCTAATTTTAAAAAAAACATTCTTTAATATATAATTATCAAAAGAAGACACTATTACAATTATAATCAATTAAATTCTTGTACTGTTTTAAACTCAAACATAAGAAAAGTGGCTTCGCCACATGTGCATTTTGCTTTGCAAATATGCACAGACTAAGGAAACTTAACATTGTCGAATAGTCAAAATCTGCAATTTTTCCTAGCCTCTTTTAAATAAAACATATTTCATAAGTTTTTTTGTATCTTCTACTGATATATTCATATTATTTCTTGTATCAATAGTTTTTATAAATTCTTTTGGCTTATCTCCAAATTAAGTTTATTTTTATTAATTATATATTGTGTTGACCCCAATTGATATATAACCGAAACAGCTAGTCCAATAGAAGTACAAAATGGTGATGGTATAAAAGAACAACATATTCTTAATATATTTGCAATTTGTTTACTAATAGTAGCTTTTATAGCAGAGTATTCAAGTTGAATATAAGTTAATTTTGTAATATATATTGGATACATATATAAAGATATCAATTCGATTCCTACTATTTCTTTAAATTCACAAATAGAAAAAATCAACCTTTACAGTTGATTTTTCAATACTTCGCCAAAGTGCGATGATTTTACTTAATGGAGCCGACAGGCGGAATCGAACCGCCGACCCCTTCCTTACCATGGAAGTGCTCTACCTACTGAGCTATGTTGGCACTTTATCTTAAATGTTTTCTTGATTATTTATTATTCCTTTAAGTGCTTTTTTTCTTATTCTTTGGATAGCATTATCCACTGATTTCACAGGAGCTTCAAGTTCTTCTGCAATTTTAATATAACTATCTCCCTTTATAAATTTTTTTAAAACTTGTTTTTCAAAATCACTAAGTGATTTATCTATTGTTTCTTCTATCAATCTATAATATTCTTTCTTTGTTATTGTGTCTAATGGATCTTCCATTGTTGTATTATTTAAAATATCTAGTAATGTTTTATCGTCATCATCATATGTAGATGTATTTAGTGATAAATATGAGTTAAGTGGCATATGCTTTTGCCTGTTTGAACTTTTTATCGCTGTAATTAGTTGTCTTTCTACACACATATTAGCAAAAGTTCTAAATGTATTATGCTTGTCCTCTTTAAAGCTTTGCACCGCCTTATATAGACCTATCATTCCTTCTTGGAATATATCATCTTTTTCTGCACCAATAATAAAATACTTGCTTACCTTCATGTAGACAAGTTCTTTATATTTATTTAATAAATAGTCTAGAGCTTCTTTATTGTTAACTGTATCTTCTTTTATAAGTAATATTATTTCTTCATCACTCATTTTACTAAAATCGTTATTTTGCTCTATTTGAAAAAACTTAGTAGCATTTCCCATGTACGTCCTCCTGCATATTGCTTCTTTAGCATTATTATACCACAAAACCCTTCTGTGTCAATAGATTACAGTAAGATTTTTTAAATTAAAGAACATTCCTAAAATCTCATTAATGAAACTTTGAGAATGTTCCTTAATTTGTCTATTAAATATCCATTTGATTTCCTAAAAAACCTGCTGCTGATTCTACTACTTTTGCTTCTGTTTCTCCCATTTTTGTCTTTGCATCTTTTGATAATAGTATTACACTTCCTATAACATCTCCTTGCGCAATTATTGGATATACTACTTGTGAGTTTAGTGTTCTTTCTTTTCCTTCATTTTTTGTTACTGGTATTGATACTTCATTGTTTTCTTTACTCAAATATACTTCTTTGTCATCCATAAGTTGTTCTAATTCTTTTGATAAATCTTGTTCTAAGAATTCTTTTTTAGAAGCTCCTGATACAGCTATTACTGTATCTTTATCTGTTATACAAGCTATATGTCCTGTTGTTCTTGATAGTGTTTCTGCATAACCACTTGCAAATTCTGAAAGTTCTCCTATTGGAGAATATTTTTTAAGTATTACTTCTCCCTCTTTATCTGTAAATATTTCAAGTGGGTCTCCTTCTTTTATACGAAGTACTTTCCTTATTTCTTTTGGAATTACTATTCTTCCTAAATCATCTATTCTTCTAACTACACCTGTTGCTTTCAAAATTATTCCTCCTTTTTATTTACTTTAACCCTATTATTTGTCATAATAAAAAAATTATTCATTTAAAGTTATATTTTATGAATTTTGTGTATATACTTTACTTAAAGAATATTATTTGTTGGAGGTTTTATATGGATATTAAAAGAGTTCGTGATATTTTAAAAAATAAGGAAAAATGCGATATTGTTTATAAGGACAACCCTGTTTGGATACAAGAATTAAATAATGATTCTACTGCTAAAGTTGGCTTTATTGATGGTTCTGGTGATAAAGATGTATACATTAAGGATTTATATGAAAGTAATTTGTAGAAATAGAAAGAAATATAATTAAAATTACCAATTTTGTTGACAAATAAAATGTAAAAGTGCGCATATTTTCTGATATTATGTTATTCATCATAAGCTAAAAAACATATAAATACCGCAAATGCTATAATGAATAAAGCCAATTTGACTTTTTATGTAAAATGTGTTATTCTACTATTATGAACCTTTTTGTTTCTACTTGGTAAGACTATACCATATATATGGATAGCGCGAGAAAGGAGAAGAAAATTATGGCAAATTGTTATCTTAGCAGTTCCTTCTCCCTGAACATGGTTTCAGGGAACAGTTTTACCCTTTTAAGGGTACGGAAGATAGATCCTTCCGCTGTCCCTCAAGATGCCGTGTCCGTAGTTGGCCATTACGACATCTCTAGGATGATATCGAATTTGATTGGCCGCGAAGTACCCTTGAACCGCAAGAGTATCACTCTTAATTGGGATGATACCCTATATGTCGCTCAGTACAGAGGGCCGTTAATCCCCATAGGAGCCACTAAGGTCCCCGAAGGAGGGACTCTCGAATTCTACGAAGTGACTGCGAAGCCTAAGGGCTGCACAGGCTGCGTCTCAGATGAATGTAGCACGTGTGGCATGGTCAACTGGGCTCACGGCGATTAAAACCATCTTCCTCCTGTCTCTTGTTGCAATGCGACTTGAGACAAGGGGGTTTATTTTATAAGATCTATTTTATTTCAATATCCATTCTTCTATTTTGATAGTCGATTTTCACCTTTGTTTCAAATATTCTTTCTATATCATCTACATATAACATAACATTTTCTATAATATATTCCTTTGGTACATCTTTAGGTATACTACCTTCTAACTTATTATAGTATGTTTTCCCATTATATACAAAACTTTTTATATAATCTTTTTCATTTCTTTGAGTCTCAATATTAATATTTTCTAAAATTGCATATAATGAAACTCCATAACTATCTTTTTCTACAAAATATGAAGAAGTTAAATCTGATCTCATGTCTCCAAATTTTACTATCCTTCCATTTATATACACATTTAAGCTGCTTGGCTTATAATATTTTTCTATATCTTCTTTTGATATATTATCTATATTATAATTATTATCTTTATGCCAAATTACATAGTGTCTCTTAACATCATTCTCTATTTCTTCTCTGCTTAAATTTGAAAAAATATTGTTTACATATTCTCCATCTCTTATTTTTATATTTCCATAGGTTAAATACTTTTCTGATCCATTTTTTAAATCAAAATACGCATCTAGTATTTTGTTTATCTCTGAAAAGTTGTTTGCATTAGCATATAAAGTATAGCTTAGTAAACCATTTTCTTTTGTATATTCTTCTACATTGAATATACTTTTATACTCACTTTTCCAATTATCAAAGCAATATTTAAGTGATTTGTCACAATAGTCGTCATAAATTTCTTGCCCTTTTTTTATAACTGAAAATTTGATATTACGATTTTCTTTATTGCTTAATAAATATATTCCATTTCCATTTGCGTCTAGTTCTTGTCCATCTGATACAAATTCTACTGAATAGCGCCCTTTCATTTCTCTTATAATATCTACATCTAATTTTCTATTTAATTCATTAAAAGATTTAACATATACTGATAAAAGATATATTACTATTATAAATATTAGTATACATACTGTTCTGAACACAATATCCCATGTTTTATTAAGTGTTTTACTAAAAAGCTCTACTTTTTTTGTGTTTTGTTCTTTTGTAATATCTATTCCATATTTTCTTATTTCTTCTCTTCTTCTATCATCAGCCCATATTTCCAACTTTTTCCAATCGTCTTTATTTTTCATTTTTCCCCCATTTTTTATTGCATAGAAAATTATTTTATATATCTTGTTTTTAATCAATGTACACTTCTACATTCTTATGTAACAATAAAAGTGCTTTTTCAATATTTTGTACTTTAATTACAATATTTATTATATATTCTTTTTAGATTTTTCTTATTTATTGTTCTATCTATTCCTTGTTCTGCAACTTGTTCAAATACTTCTGTAATAAATTCTTTTATTCTTTCATTTGCAGCCACTTTATATCTTTCTTTAGTATTCCAATAATCTAATTCAAATTCTTTCTTCCATTTTTTTCCATTATATGTAATTCCTGCTGCTAATTTATCACATATCATTTCTGCACAATACTTAAATGGTATTATGGGTTGTTCTTTTGTATCTGCATCATACCAATATTCTAGATGATGTTTGTTTCTTCCTTTATGATGTAACCATGCTGCTGAATATCCCTTTTCATCTCTTGCAACTGGTATCGGACTCCTTTTTCCATTTTGATAATATTTAACAGATTCCCAAAATTCTGTATATGAGTATTTTGATAGATCATGCATTATTCCTCTTATTGGTATTCCTGCTTTTATTGATAGTTTAAATACTGTCCATTTATGTTTTGTTACTGTTTTGAAATGCCCAAATATATTTTGTATCTTCACTTTTACTGACCTTTCCTTTCCTAGGCACAAACCAAGTTTGAAAAAGAATTAGTATAGTGCTAGGCATTTTAGGTTAGAAATACCAGAGGCGTACTAATGTACGTTGAGGATTTTCTAACTTAAAATAACGACGCTATATGCTGATTATTTTTCAAACTTTTCCTCCTATTTTTCTAACTTTTCTATTAGCTCTTTCCATGCTTTCTGTCTATGAGTATGGCCTAATTCTTCTTCTGTTAGATCATTCATTACTCTATCAAATCCTTCTGGAATTAACACTGGTCCAAATGTTAATTTTCCCATTGTGCCTTTTTCCATTGCTATCTTTCCTTCTGTAATACCTTTACATATTATCTTTTCTCCATTTTCAAGTATTGCTGTAAGTACACATGCAAACCTTGCTGTTCTGTCTTCATACTTTACATTTTTCATTTCTTCTAACAATTTATTTAAAACTACCTCTTGTGGTGCATGATCTCCTGCATATCTTGCTGAATATACTCCTGGTCTTCCGATTTAAGGCATCTACCATAAGTCCTGCGTCATCTGCAACTACTATTCCTTTTATATCATTTTTTATACAGAACTCCTTCACTGCATTCGCTTTTATCATAGAATTCTCTTCAAATGTTTCTCCATTTTCTTCAATTTCTTCATTAAATCCTATATCTTTTAATGTTATTATTTCTACACTATAATTATTATATCTTAAAAATTCTTGTACTTGATTTTTCTTTCCTTCATTTGTTGTTGCATATATGATTTTCATTTTAACTACCATTCCTTTCATAGTTTAGACAAATTTTAACATAACATTATACTTTTTTCAATATTTAAAATTGACTTTACTGCATTTATATAATAGAATAATAATATAATTTTATTAAGAGGTGATTTACTTTGAAAAAGTATGTAAGATTTATAATTTTATCTATTGTTATCTTACTTTTATTGGCTTGTACTGCTTCTTTTGCAGCACCTTCGCCTGAAAAAATCAAGGATATTAATGTTAATGATATTAATTTAAATAGCATTGACAAAAATAAAGTGGATGATTTGAAAAAAACACTTGATGATATTGATCTTAAAAGTCTTGATACTTCTGCTATTGTAGATGATATAAACAAATCAGAAGTTGCAAATGGAAATCTTAATTCTATTAATACTGATGCTATTAATATGAAAGAGATAATAGACATTTATGATGATCTTTCTTCTGTTATATCTAATGAAGAAATTGCAGATTTAATTAAAGATAATAAAAAAGTTTTAACTGAAGCTGGAGTTAGTAAAGATGCTTTAAATGTTTCCGAAAAAATGCTTAGAACTTTTGATTCTAAAGCTGTTATTGATATTGTTCAAAATGATTTAGATATTGACAAACTTATGGAAATGTATAAAAAGGGAGCTTCTTTAGAAGAAATTTTGACTACTCTTTTAGCTGAAACTTCACTAAAAACTAAGCTAAACATTGTGTCTAAGTTATTGTTTTCTAACTCATATTTTAGAACTTTTATAGTTATATTAGTTATAGTTTCTATTTATTCAATTTTTATAACTAGCTTCATATTCCGTAAAGCTGGTAAACAAGGCTTTGCTACTCTTATTCCAATTTATAGGGATATTGTACACTTAAAGGTATGTGGTTTGTCTCCATGGTTATTACTTCTTGTATTTATACCAATAATTGGTTGGCTTGCTTTAATGGCTGTTGCAATTATTGGACGATTTGAGCTTTCTAAAAAGTTTGGTCATGGATTTTTCTTTGGTTTAGGTCTTTTAGTATTGCCTACTTTATTTAGAACCATTATTGCTTTTTCAAGTAATGAGTATATTGAAGATCTATATGAAGAATAATAAAATTTGTGAAAAGTATTTATTTTTAGCGAATTTTGTAGTATAATAGTATAGTAAAGTTTATGAAAGGAGATATAAACTTATGTGGCAAATTTGGTTAATTGCAGCTGGAGTTTTTTTTGTAGTAGAGATTGCAACTGTTGGTTTTATGATTTTTTGGTTAGGAATTGCTGCTTTAGTTACTTGTTTACTTAGTTTAGTTATTTCTAATGTATTTGCTCAAATGGCTATATTTGTAGTTCTTTCAGCTATTCTTTTAGTATTTACTAGGCCATTTGTTGAAAAATTTGTTATAAAAAAAGATGAGAAGGTAATAACTAATGCTTATTCAATAATTGGTAAAGAGGCTATTGTAACAAAGTCATTTGATAATGTTTCTGGAGTAGGACAAATAAAAGTTGGTTCTGAAAAATGGACTGCAATTTCTGAAAACAATTCTTCTTTTAATGAAGGAGACAAAGTCATAGTTAATTCTATTGATGGTGTTAAAGCAATAGTTGATAAAATTTAGTTTTCAATGTTTTAAATTTATATAAATTAATTAGGAGGTTTTTAATTATGTGGTTTTTAATAGTATTACTTGTAATTATTTTAATAATTGCATTTAAGTCAATTAAAATCGTTAAACAAGCTGAGGTTTACATTATTGAAAGATTAGGAAAGTATCATAAAACTGCTGATGCTGGTCTTACAATTATTATTCCATTCTTTGATCATGTACGTTCTGTTGTTAGTTTAAAACAACAAACAATGGATATTCCACCTCAAGGAGTTATTACAAAAGATAATGTTACAATAACAATAGATACTGTAGTTTTCTACAAAGTTACAGATCCTGCAAAGGCTGTATATGAAATTCAATCTTTAAGAAAAGGTATTGAATATTTAGCAATCACAACTATTCGTGATATAGTTGGTAAAATGGATTTAGATGAAACATTTAGCTCAAGAGATATGATTAATGATAAATTAAGAGTAATTCTTGATGAGGCAACTGATCAATGGGGTTGTAAAGTAGATAGAGTAGAAATTAAAGACATTACTCCTCCTGCTGATATACGTGATGCAATGGAAAAACAGATGAATGCAGAAAGAAATAAAAGAGCTGCTATACTTCAAGCTGAAGGAGATAGACAATCTGCAATTACTATTGCTGAAGGTCAAAAAGAAGCTGCTATCTTAGCTGCCGAAGCTGAAAGAGAATCAAGAATTAGACGTGCTACTGGTGAAGCTGAAGCTATTAAAATGGTTGCTGAAGCTAAAGCTCAAGAAGTTGAATTGGTTTATTCTGCAATGAAGAAAGCAAATCCAAATGAAACTCTAGTTCAATTAAAATCATTAGAAGCTTTAAAAGAAGTTGCAAATGGTCAGGCAAACAAAGTATTTATACCTTTTGATGCGACTAAAGCTTTAGGAAGTCTTGGAGCTATTACAGAAGTAATTAAAAATAAGAATTCAAAATAGTAAATTACATAAGAAAAAGGTAAATTAACCTTGTTGAATAGGAATTCTAATGATTTTTCCTATTCAATAAAAAAAATGTGCTATCTTAAAAAATAGCACATTTTTTTTTATACTAAATATATATTTCTAAATAAGATATTATTAGGTATGCTACATAGTAAATTGCTTCTATTATGATGAATGTTTTTAAGAATTTTGTATTATTTTCCTCTTCAAATAATGCTTTTACTGCAAAGAATGTAAACACTATGCTTATTGCTGAACAAAATGCTGCAAATGGTGTTAATAATCTTGATATACTTGCACTTATTAAGTATAATATTCCAATTACATCTGCAACTATAACTGGTATTCTTGCTGCTGTTATTGATGTAAGTATGGTTATAAATGACTTTTTATTATTTTTGTTTATAGCAAATACTATTATTGACATTATTATTATTCCAATTATTGGTGCTATCATTGCTTTTACTAATGTTAAGAAATGTTTTGTAAAGTTATATGCAAAGAAATTATCTACTGAATGATATCTTGTTGCTATATGTAATAATCCAGCTACTATTATCCAAACTATTGCAAGTACAATAGCATATTTAAAATCTTTATGTTCTTTATCTTCTGCTATTTCTTTAAGTCTTTCTAATGGTTTTTTTATCATTTCTGTAATAAATCCTGTTGTTGCTTTTGCATCTTTTTTTATGTCTACATTCTTTATTGTTTCTTTTACTTCTTTAGCAGTTTTAAATGTTTCTTCTTTAATTTCTTGTGTGTTTACTGCTTTTTCCTTCTTTTCATTTTCTTCCATGAAAATTCCTCCTTTTATTAATTTATATGAAGCTCTAACTGTTTTATACGGCTTTATTGTATAAATTTTATTTATGCACTTAGATTATACTATAAATATTTTATTTTGTCATTTATTTTAATAAAAAAAACTGGGATAATCCCAGATTTTTTTTATTGTATACCATATTTCTTTTTGAATTTATCTGCTCTACCACCTGTTGTACTTTGTTTTAAGTTACCTGTCCAATAAGGATGACATTTTGAGCAAATATCAACATTCATTGATTTTTTTGTTGATTTTGTTGTTATTACATTTCCACATGCACATGTTATTGTTGCATCTGTAAATTCTGGATGTAAACCTTCTTTCATTATGTCTTTCACCTCTTTCTTTTTATCTTTATCTATTAGAAAATTATTTTTGTTCTTCTTGTTTTGATACATACTCTGCTGACTTAGATAATTGGTCTATATACGGCATCTTTGACACTAGTTTTGATACTATATTAAATAAACAAGCAATGATTAAGATTAATATTCCTATTTTTTTCCAACTTTTAGCTAGCATAGTACATCACTCCTTAAACATTTTCTTTTACCGTATTATTTATTATACATGCTTTTTAAATATTTGTCAACAGCTATATACAATTTCCCTTACAATTCTCCTGATAATGAAATATCGAAAAGATATATCTTAATTTTTATTGTATTATATAAACTATCCTTCTAGATATACTCTTGATACACTGATTTTTCTCCCATTGGCTGCACTAAATGTTATATGGAATGAACCTTTAATTGAGCTAAGATCATACTCCATTTTGCCTGTAATTATCTCACTATATGCTTTCACAATCTGCTCAGAGGGTTTTCCACTCAGTCCGTGTAGAATAACCAAATGCCACTGATGTATAACCACTATCGTATACCTTTTCATCTTTAGCTATTTCATAAACAATCTTTGTATATGGTGAAACATCAATTTTATTTTGTGTATATAGTGCATAACCACACCATGTTCCCCAAGTGTGTATAGTTAACAGCTCATTTATAATGGTTGTTCCTACTGAAGGATTTGTTCCATTGGTGCCATATCTGCCTATCCATCCTCCTGTTAGTTCATTATAGATTTCTCCATTATCAAATAGCATTAGCACATTTTTACATTCTGTTTTTACTGATGTTTCTGTTTCTTCTTGTTCTTCTCCATTATACACAATTACTTTTATTTGATATTCCGTATCTAATGCTAAATTTTCTACATTGCATGTTTTTTCTGTGGTTCTTTCTCCTTGTTTTATTCCATTTACGTAATATTCAAATTGTGTATCTTCTTTATATTCATTAATTATATTTATTTGAAAACTGTAATTTGTTATTTCTCTTACTTCTACTTGGGGTTTTTTTAACTCATCTATTTCTTCTGGTGGTGTACTTATGTCTAAATCTGAATCAGTGTCTCCTACTATATCTTCTATTCTATTTATTGTACTATTCAATAGACTTTCTATTCCGTTCATTATTTCATTCTCTCTTAAACTCTCTGTTGCATAATTGTACGTTCCATTTATTGCATAATCTACTATCTTTGTTCTATATACTACCCCTATACTTACTGCTGCTAGAATTACTAATATTATGATCGCAATTATTAATGCTACTAGAGTTATTCCTTTTTCTTCTTGTGTTTTCCTTTTCAATTTATTGTTTACCTTTCTCTAACAGAATAGTCTGTTTTACATTTTTATATTTCTTTAATATTAACCAAAAAATAGGCATTTATATTATATCTCTAGTCCTTCATTTGTCTTTTATTGTTCTATTCAAATATAATTTCTTTTTCATTATTTAGGTTTGCTGTCTTTGTTCTATTTCCTAATACATCATCTACAAATACTTTTACTGTCACTGTTCCTATTCCTGATATTGGTGCTGATATATTTGTATCACTTTCTTTGTGTAATTTTTTATATACTGTTTCTCCATCAACTACTACTTTTACCTCTACTGATTGAGGTGCTATTGTTACTTTATCTATTGTGTTTGTTGTTGTATTCAATTTATCTTCATATTTAGGTTTATAATCTAATATTGATTTAAGATTTACTTTTACTGTTCCTGAAACTGCTTGTTGAATTTGGTTTACTGTTATTGTCATACTTGATCCTTTTTCTACTGTTGTTCCTCCTTCTAAGCTTTGCTTTACAACTGTTCCGTCTTCTTTTGTTTTATCTTCTGTTGTAAGTGTAGTACTTACTGTAAGTCCTGCTGCTTCTATTTCAGCTATTGCATCTGCTTTTGCTTTACCCATAACATTTGGTACTATTGATTCTTCTATTCCCTTACTTACAGTTATTGTTACTGTTGAACCAGCTGCAACTTCTTTTTCTGCTTCAATGTCTTGTTTTATTACAATTCCTTTTTCTACTTTTTTATCAAATTCTTCTACTACAACTACTTCTAAATCTTGTTTGTCTAGTTCTTCCTTTGCTTCTTCTTCTGTCATTCCTGTAACCTTAGGTACTATTGTTAATTTTTGTCCTAAACTTACTATTATTCCTATTTTGGTATCTTCTTTTATTTTGTAGTCTGTTTTATATTCAGGTGTTTGTGATATAACTAATCCTTTGTCTATTGTAACATCATATTTTTCTTCTGTTATCTCATATTTGAATTTTGTTTCTTTTAATGTATTTTCTACTTCTTCTACTGTTTTTCCTACTAAATTTGGTACTTGTGCATCTTTTGATTTTGTTAAATTAAATACAAATATTGTTCCGCCTAAACTTAGTGCAAATAATATGATAACTATTAATGCTATTACAAGACCTTTATGTTTTTGATAAAATCCTTTTTTCTTTTTAGCTTTATTTTTTTCATCTTTTTCATTTATTTTTTCTTCCATACTCTTTTTCTCTAGAGTTGGTATTACTTGTGTTGGAAAGTCATTTGTTAAAGTTTCTGCTGTTACAAATTTTCCATCTGGGTTTTTTAGTGCAACTGTTAAATCTTTTAACATTTCTGTTGCATTTTGATACCTAAATACAGGATCTTTTTTCATAGCTTTCATTACTATATCATTTATAGCAATTGGTATAGCTGGATTTATTTTTATTGGTTCTATTGCTTCTTCTTGCATATGTTTTAATGCAACTGATACTGGTGTATCTGCATCAAATGGTACTTTTCCTGTCAACATCTCATATAATACAACACCTAATGAGTATAAATCTGATTTTGCATCAGTATATCCTCCTCTTGCATGTTCTGGTGAAAAATAATGTACTGAACCAAGTGTTGTTCCAAATGCTGTTATTGTAGAGTTTGATACAGATTTTGCTATTCCAAAGTCTGTTACTTTTGCTATTCCATCTTCTGTAATTATTATATTATGTGGCTTTATATCTCTATGGATTATATTGTTTCTATGTGCCGTTTCAAGTGCTGATGCTATTTGTATAGCAACATTTACACTCCATTTCCAGCTTAGTGCTCCATCTGCAATGATTATTTCTTTTAATGTTTTTCCTTGTATAAGTTCCATTACTATATAATACAAGTCTCCTTCATGTCCTACATCATATACTGATACAATATTTGGATGTGTAAGGCTTGCAACTGCTTGTGCTTCTGTATTAAATCTTTTGATAAATTCTTCATCTGTTGTGAATTCATCTTTTAATACTTTTACTGCTACATATCTGTTTAATACATGACATTTTGCTTTATATACAGTAGCCATTCCTCCGATTTCCTACTTTTTTTAGTATTTCATATCTATTTCCTAACAATCTTCCCTCTAAGTTCATATTACTTTCACTCCCCTAGTTTTTTATTATAACAACTGTTATGTTGTCAATACCACCTGCACTATTTGCCATTTCTATTAATTTTTCATCACAATTTTCAAAATTATTTAGTATAGTTTCATATATCTTATTTTCTTCTACCATATTAGTTAGTCCATCAGATGTCATAACTATAATGTCTCCTTCTTGAAAATTCTTTACCATTACATCTGGTTCTGCAAATTCCAAACATCCTAAAGCTTTCATTAACATATTTTTCTTTGGGTGGTGTTTTGCTTCTTCTTTTGTGATTTTTCCATCTTTTACAAGAGTTTCTACATAGCTATGATCTGTTGTAAGCTTTCTAATAAATTGATTTCTAATTCTATATATTCTACTATCTCCTATATGACCAATATATGCTCTATTATTATATATTAAACAAACCTCCAAAGTAGTCCCCATACTCTTTAATTCTTCTGATTGTTTTGCTACATCAAATACTATCATGTTTGCATATTCCATAGAGTCTCTTATTAATTTCAGTATAGTCTCCTTATTATAATCTGGTATTACATCAAAATGATTTTCTATGTATCTTTTTGCAGCATCTATTGCTAACCTACTTGCTATTTCTCCTCCTTCATATCCGTCCCATTCCATCTGCTAACATATATATTTTTAATTTTTGATTATCATCAGATACATAATAATAATCCTCATTTTGTTCTCTTACTCTTCCTTTATCTGATTTTGCTAGAACTTCCATTTCCTACCTTCTTTCACCCCTTTTTCTCCTTAGTTGCCCACAAGCTGCATCTATATCTGAGCCTAATTCTCTTCTAATAGTTGCAACTATTCCTTTGTTATTTAAATAATCTCTGAATTTAATTATATTCTCATTTGTACTTTTGGAAAATTTGCCGTTCCTCTATTTTATTTATTGGAATCAAATTCACATGACAAAGCATTCCTTTTAATAATTTTATTAGTTCTTTTGCATCTTGTTCATTATCATTATTGTCTTTTGCTAAAGCGTATTCAAATGAAATTCTTTTATTAGTCTTTTTTATATAATATTTACATGCCTTCATCAATTCTTCTATATTATATAAGTTATTTATTGGCATCATACTACTTCTTTTTTTATCGTCTGATGCATGTAATGATATTGATAATGTACATTGTAAATCTTTATCTGCAATTTCATATATTTTAGGAACTAATCCACATGTTGATATACTAATATGTCTAGCTCCTATTCCTAGTCCTTTTGGGTAATTTATTATTTCTATTGCTTTCATCACATTGTCAAAGTTATCTAATGGCTCCCCTATACCCATAAATACTATATTAGATATTTTTATACTCAGGTCTTTTTCTACTGCTAAAAGCTGCTCTACTATTTCCCCTGATGTTAAGTTTCTTATGAATGCAATTCCTGTTGATGCACAGAATTTGCATCCCATTTTACATCCCACTTGTGAGGATACACATATTGTTTTCCCATGTTTATATGTCATAAGAACAGTTTCTATCGCATTTCCATCTAATATATCAAATAAATACTTTACTGTACCATCTTTTGATACTTGCTTTTCTAATATATTATAGTTGCAAATATCATATTCTTTTTTTAGTTTTTCTCTTAATTCTAATGACAAATCTGTCATTTCTTCAAAACTTGTTACATTAACTTGATACAACCACTTAAATATTTGTTCTGCTCTATATGGTTTTTCCCCAAGTGTTTTTAATTCTTCTTTTAATTCATTTATTGTATAGTTTTTTATATTCTTCATATTTTTATTTTATATGACCTCTAGTTAATCTTATATCACAACTTAAGTTTTTTTGCAATATATTTCATAAAAAAAGCCCAATGTTACAATTAACATTGGGCTTTTTTTATGCTATTTTTCTTAAGTTTTTTGCATGTTCTAGTGTTATCTCATTTATATCTCCACTTGCTATTCTAGCTATTTCCTCTATTGTTTCTTTTTCGTTTAATGTTTTTATTGTCGTTTTTGTTCTATTTTCTTTTGCATCATATTTTAAAAAATAGTTATAATCTCCTTTGGCTGCTATATTTGCTAAATGGGTTACACATAACACTTGATGTTTTTTTGATATACATTTTAGTTTTTCTCCAACACTATTTGCTGCTATTCCACTTATTCCTGTGTCTATTTCATCAAACACCATTGTATATACTTCGTCTATATCTGCTAGTACTTTTTTTATTGCAAGCATTATTCTTGACATTTCTCCTCCTGATGCAATTTTTGAAAGTGATTTTCTGTCTTCCCCAATGTTTGTACTAATCATAAATTCTACTTTGTCTAGTCCATTTATTCCAAATTTTTCTTCTTGTTCTAATTTTATAGAAAATTTTGCATTTTGCATTTCTAGTTCTGCTAATTCTTTGTTTATTTTGTTTTCAAGCTTTATAGAGTATGCTTTTCTTATTTTTGTCATTTCATTTGCAATTTTTTTCATGTTGTCTTTTATTTGTTTTAATTCATTTTTCAAATTGTTCACATATTCTTCTGAATTTTCTATTTTATTTATTCTTTCATTTACTTCTGCATTATACTTTATTATTTCTGATATACTATTTCCATATTTCCTTTTTAGTATATATATTGTGTCTAATCTTTCTTCTACTTTATTCCTTTCTTCTTCATCAAAATATGCTTCTTCGCTATATTCTTCTATATCTCTAGAAAGTTCTTGTATATCATAATAAATGCTTTTTAAACTGTTTAATGATTTTTCATATTTTGTATCTATTTCTTCTATTTTTTCCATTGCTCTAATGGCTAAGCTTATTGAATCTATTGCATTTTCATTTATTCTTGTATTTGCTTCGTTCAAATTTTTAGATATTTTTTCTGAATTTAGCATTTTTGTTCTTGTTTGTTCTAGTTCTTCTTCCTCTCCTTCTTTTAGCTTTGCATCTTCTATTTCATTCTTTTGATATTTAAGTAAATCTAATTCTCTTTGCTTTTCTTTGTCATCTCCAAAGTTTAATAATATTTCTTTTTTTAGTTCATTATATTTTTGATAAAGTACATTATATTCTCCCTTAAATTTTGATATTTCTTTGTTTGCCATTCCATCTAAATACTTTATATGCATATTTGTATCTAGTAATGTTTGATTTTCATGTTGCCCATGGATATCTATAATTGTTTGCATAAAGTTTTTTAGTTCTGTTACTGATACTAATCTTCCATTAATTTTACAAGTATTTCTACCATTTGAGTATATTTCTCTTGATACTACTACATTCTCATCCATATTCTGTTTGTTTGCTGGTAGATACATCGAAACTTCTACATAAGAAAATTCTTCACCTTTTCTTATCATTTCTTTAGAAAATCTACCTCCTGAAATTATTTGTAGTGAATCTATTATAAGTGTTTTTCCTGCTCCTGTTTCTCCTGTCAATATATTTAGTCCTTCATTTAAGTTTATTGTTATATCATCTATAATTCCAACATTTTTTATGTGTAATGTACTTATCATATTAACATTTCTCCTTTTTAAACTTTTGTTCTTCGAATTTATGTTTGTATTTTATATTAAATTTTTATAAATGTCAATATGTTTTTTTATAAAAATTATTTTTTGAAGTTTTTGATTAGAAATAATCTAGAATTAAAATTTATATAATTTTTTTTAAATTTCTTCGACTGTATAATATTCTTCTTATGTTCATAATATTACCTTTCACTGTATAGAAAACTGTATAATTTCTTACATAAATTCTATAATATGTATCTTTTCTCTTTTTATTTGAATTATATTTCTCATAATTAGTTGGATTATAAGCTCTTTCTATAATTGCCTTTTCTATTTCTGAAATAAAACTCTTGGCAGCTATTGGATTTTTCAAACTTTCTTTTATATATTTTGTTATTTTAACTGAATCCTTATAGAATAATGGCAAATACAATATTTCATATTGGTTATTCATCTAATGTCCTCCTTAATTTGCCAAATATTTCTTCATGTGTATAGCATTTTGTTTCTGGATCTTCTGCTTCTTTGTCCGCTTCATCTAACAATGTTTCTATATATTCATTATATTTTGCAGCATTTATCAATTTAGCATACTTTTCTATACTTAATACTACAATAGAACCATATCCATTCTTTGTCAAATAAACTGGTTCATTTTCCTTTAGTACCAATTCTTCTATCTCTGGATATTTATTTCTTAAGTCAGATACTGGTCTTATATTAATCATTTAATTTTCCTCCTTTGTTTCGTAATTTTATCATAATTTTATCATAACGTCAATATTATTCTTCTTTAAATCCAAGCCCATAGGCTTCTCTTGCATTAAATATAGTCATAAATGATCCATTGTCTATCCTACTTGCTATTTGTCTTATTCTTATTATTTCATTTTTAGATGCTACACACCAAAGTATCATTTTTTCTTCTTTTTTGTACATTCCTTTTGCATATATTGCTGTACTTCCTCTACCTAAATTGTTACTTATTTCTTTTGATATTTCCTCATATTGGTCTGATACTATAAATATCATTTTTGTGTAATTTGTTCCTTCTGCAATTACTTCTATTATTTTTCCTATTATATATATTGCTATTGCTGAATATAGCCCTATTTCTATTTGTTTTAAAAATATCATATTTATACTTACTATTATTGTGTCTAATATTACTAATAGCTTTCCTGTTTTTAATGTTGGAAACATCCTCGATATTATATTACTTAATAATTCTGTTCCTCCTGTTGAAGCATTATTTCTTAAAATTATTGCTGTCCCTCCACCTATCATTAGCCCGCCATAAATACTTGCTAAAAATTTGTCTTCTGTTATTATTTTTACATTTATAAAAATGCTTTCAAATATATCTAACAAAATTGATAATACTGCTGTTCCGTATTATTGCTTTTACAAGGAATTTTTTTCCAAGTTTTATATATGCTATAATAAAGAGTGGTATATTCATTAAAAGTGTAATTGTTCCTACTTTAAATCCAAATAGATAATATAAAAGTGTTGCAATTCCACTAAATCCTCCTGAAGATAATTGATTTGGGAGCAAGAATAAAACTATCCCAAGTGCCATAAATGTACATCCTGCAATAGTAATTAGAGTTTCTTTTAAAAATTTCATAATCATTTTCCTTTAATACAACAAAAAATCCTTTTGTTGTATTATCTACAATAAAAGGATTTTTATGTATTTAACTAATTACTGTATACTTCCATAACTGTAATTTTAGATTTACCTATTTTTATTTTTGGATTTCCTTCTGCTTTTATCTCTACATCATAAAGTTCTCTTAATCTTTCTGAATTTTCATTTTCATAACCTGTTATATTAGGTAGTTCTTTTGGATTTACTTCAATTTTTACTTTTCTTACTTTTATATTAAAGTTCTTTATTTTTTCTACTATACTATCATACCAAATACTATCTGTTACAAGTTGCCCAAATTCTTCATGGTAAGGCCCTGCAATTATTTCTGTTTCTTCTGATTCATTTAATTCATTTTGTTTAACTATACTTATTTTTTTTACACGTTTTTTATTAAATTGATATATTACATCTTTGCATCTTTCTATTGCCTGATTTAAAGATAATGGTTCATATTTTCCTTTCTCAAATTCTTCTTCTAATTTAGTATTTTTTACAACTACCATTGGATATATTCTAACTGCATCTGGTTTTAGTTTTGCAAGTTCTCTTGCTGTATTTAATTCGTCTATTTTAGTACTATCTGGTAATCCAACTCCTACTTGCAAAGATACTCCTAATCTATTCCTTTTTATCATTTTAGTTGCTTTTATTATATTTTCTTGATTATATGTATATCCACATTTTTTTAGTATGTAGTCATTCATAGATTGTGCTTCTATTTCTACTGTTGAGACATTATATTCTTTAAATATCTTTAATAGTTCTTTGTCAACTAAGTCTGGAGCAATAGCTACTTTTAATCTATTAAATCTTTTATCTGTTATTTGTGCACTTTCTTTTCTCAATATGTCTTCATATTTGCTTTTATTTATATTTGTAAAACTTCCTATAAATGTTTCTCTATATTGTTTTCTCATTTCTTCACATCCTTTTTAGTTATTTTTTTAGGTCTTCAAGTGCTGCTTTTGCTGCTTGCATCTCAGCATATTTTTTACTTTTTCCGCTTCCCTTTGCTAATATCTTATTATCACAAAGTACTTGTGCAACAAAATATTTGTCATGGTCTGGTCCTTTTTCTGATATAATTTCATATTCTATTTTTACATTTCCATGTTCTTGAAGTTTTTCTTGAAGTACTGTTTTATAATCTTTTATTCCAACATGTTTACTTTCTACTTCTATTGAATTTTTTAAATTCTCTACTATGAATTTCTCTGCATTTTCTATATTACTATCTAAAAATATTGCTGCAATTATTGCTTCTACACTATCTGCAAGTATCGCTTTATTCCTTACTCCTCCTGAAGATTTTTCACCTTTTCCTGTTATTAAGAACTCACTAAAATCAAGGCGTGTTGCAACCTCATATAAACTTTGTTCACATACAACTGTTGCTCTGACTTTAGTCATTTCTCCTTCTTTTAAATTTTTATAATTGTTATATAGATATTTGCTTGTTATAAATTCTAGTATACTATCCCCTAAGTATTCTAATTTTTCATTACTTTCTACTCCATGTACATTTGCATATGATGTGTGTGTTAATGCTGTTCTTAATAAACTTTTGTCTTTAAATGTATACCCTATATTTTCTTCTATCTTTTCAAACTGCATTTTTTGCTTCCTTTCTCTGTTTTCTTGTATTTGTATTATATACTGTTGATTTATAAAAATCAAGATTAAATGAACAAATGGCGGATAAAGTATGAAATTTTTAAAAACCATACACAGTCTTAGGAGGAGCTTTCGCCCCTCCTAATTGTTCTAAAATATTAATTAAAATAATGTTTTACTTTAGTGCCATGGAATAAGGGCTCGATGCCGTTCCTGAACCAGTGCCTCCGATTGCAATAGAGTCTAAATTGATTTCGATAAATGGACGAATGGAATGCTCAACTCGTAATGAGGTATCTGATCGATACATGGTATGAAAACTTACACTACCGCTTTCCACAAAGAACAGTCCAAAATTTGCCCAACTCTTACCAGGACCAGCCATGCGTGAAGCGACCCAGTATGCTATGTGTGAGTCTGTTGCTTCCATCGAATCTACTGCCATATTTGTTAACAATGTATCATACATTGTTTGTGTTACATAATTTGTTATATTATACAGATACCCTGTGTATTTCACTGTGCAGCTTGATTTTGTAGTTCCTATTACCCAGCTATTATTATATTGTACACTTCTATCTAATGTTCCTCCTCCTGTTTTCTCTAGTTCTTGTTCATATATATTTGGTCTCGGATAACTTATTGAATATGTTGTCCCATAATATGAATATACTGCTTTTCTCTGTATATCTTCCGTCATATTTGTTACTTTATCTATGTCATCCTGATTTATGCTTCTTACATTTATTGCTGAACCATATGTGCTATTGCCAAATGCTGTACTACATCCATCATTTAGTATTTTAACTCCATTGTTATATCCATTTGCCCCTTCCAATTGTATATTTCCTCCTAATGTTTCTGATATTAATAATAGTTTATTTTCTTCTACTCCCCATATTCTCCATTTCATATCATCATTTCTTGTAAATGTTTGATTTGTTCCTGTTCCTGAATATGTCCCATCTACTATATAATCTTCTCCTTGTGGTTTATAATCTACATACTTTCCTATCATTATATCTTGACTTAATTCTTCTTTTGTTAATCTTGGTGGTGGAGTTGGTTCTTCCGGCTTACTTTCTTCTGGTTCTGAGCCTCCTTCTATTTTTCTACCTACTATATCGTTTATCATATTTACTGTACTATCTATTAAACTTTCTGTTCCTTCTAATACTTTGTTTTCATTTATCCCTTCACTTGCATAGTCTTTAGTTCCATTTACTGCGTATTCTACTATTCTTGAATTATATACTACCATTATACTTACTGCTGAGATTATTACCAATACTATTATTGTTACTATTAATGCTACTAGTGTAACTCCTGCTTCTTTTTCTTGGTATACCTTGATTATTTGGTTTTGCTTTGTTTTTTTCTTCATTCACTTCTCCTTGGTTTCCTTTGCTTTATTTACATACTTTTAGTATTATTTAATATGTTTTAATTATATCTATTACTTTTATCTTTGTCAATAACTTTTTATCCCTAGTTCGACACTTAAGGACGAGCTCTGCTCAACACCCTATAAGTTATTTTTTTAGTTTACTTTCCTTCTAACATATTCATATAATATAACTCCTGTTGCAATAGATGCATTTAAACTTTCTGTTTTTCCTAGCATTGGTATCTTAGTTTTTGAGTCTGATATGTCTAATATTTCTTTTGATACTCCTTTTGACTCATTTCCAATTACTATTACTATTTTTTTATAATCTATTTCATATATATTTTCTTTTCCTGAAAGGGATGTTGCAACTATTTTATATTTATGCTTTTTCATGTTCTTAAGTGTGCTTGTTAAATCTTCTGCCTCTATTATATTTACTCTAAAAATTGCTCCCATAGTTGAACGTACAACTTTTGGATTGTATGCATCTACACTTGTTTTTGATAATATTACTTGTGTTAGTCCTACACTATCCACTGTTCTTAAAATAGTTCCTAGGTTTCCTGGATCTTGTATTCCATCAAGTACAACTATTATGTCTTCATCATATTTTATCTTGTCCTCACTACTTGTCTTTTCTATTACCGCAAGCATTCCTTGTGGATTTACTACGTCTGTAAGTAAACTAAATACTTTTTCTGCAACATATATACAATCATATTTGGCTATTTTATACAATAGTTTTTGGTCTATGCAATTATCTTTTATACATTCCTCGCATACTACAATTGTTTTTATATTTGTATTTTCTTCTATTGCTTCTTCTATTAATTTTATACCTTCTACTATATACTGATTTGCAATATCCCTATATTTCTTTTCTCTTAGTTTTCTTATATTTTTTATTATCTCATTATCCTTGCTTGTGATCACTTGCATTTTTTTAATCTCCTTATATAATTGTATTTTTCTCTTTTATTTTGATATTATACCTTTTGGAAAAGTCCTTTCTTTAATCTGCAAATTTGAAAAAATTAGTATAATTATTGGTATTTTTTCAATGCATGCAGTTTGCTTAATAAGCTTCATTCTGAGGTTGTAATTCAGGCTGTACCTTCAAACAGCCTCAGCAATTTTGCAAAAAGTCTTTTATTTGTTTTATTATAGATTTTTCAATATCTATTTTATAAGTTATATATGGCAAAGCTGAAGGTGAAAATTTAATATTTGTTTTATATATCTCAAGTAACTTTGCAATACAACTTGGATCAAAACTTGTCTCTTCAAAGTAGATTACAACTTTGCTTTCTTTTTGCATAATTTTTTCTATTTTCTTTTCTCTGCACATATTTTTTATTCTTACTATTTCAAGCAAGTTTTCTACTTCTTTTGGCATTGTTCCAAATCTATCTATTATCTCATCTGTTACATCTAGTATCTCTTCTTCATTTCTACATAATGCAATATCTTGATATATATTAATTTTCATATCACTATTTTCAATGTATTCATCTGGTATATAGCTCGAAACATTTATATCTATTTGTATATCTTTGTCTTTTGGTTCTTCTTCTACTTTTTGTCCTTGCATTTCTTTCATTACTTGGTCTAATAATTTACAATACATGTCATAACCAACTTGCTCCATGTGCCCATGTTGTATTTCTCCTATAATACTTCCTGCTCCTCTTATTTCTAAGTCTCTTAATGCTATTTTAAATCCTGAACCAAATTCTGTAAAATCTTTTATTGCTTTTAATCTCTTATCTGCAACTTCTGATAAAAGCCTATCTCTTCTGTATGTTATATATGCAAAACTTTCTTTGTTGCTTCTTCCAACTCTTCCTCTTATTTGATATAACTGTGCTAATCCTAATCTATCTGCATTTTCTACAATTATTGTGTTTGCATTTGGTATATCTATGCCTGATTCTAATATTGTAGTACAAACTATTACATTTGTCTTTTTTTCAATGAAGTCTAACATGATATTTTCAAGCTCTTGTCCTCCCATTTTACCATGTGCATATGACACTCTTGCTTCTGGTACTAGTTTTGAAATTCTTTCTGCTTTCTTTTCTATTCCTTCTACTTTATTATATAAATAAAATATCTGTCCGTTTCTTTCTAACTCTCTTGTTATTGCCTCTTTGATTACTTCCTCATCATATTCTAATACATATGTCTTTACTGGCTTCCTGTCTTGTGGTGGTTCATATATTACTGACATGTCTCTTACTCCAACAATTGACATGTGCAGAGTTCTTGGTATTGGAGTTGCAGTCATTGTAAGTACATCTACATTTGCTTTTATTTCTTTTATTTTTTCTTTATCTTTTACTCCAAATCTATGTTCTTCATCTACTATCAAAAGACCTAAATCTTTAAATTCTACGTCTTTACTTAAAAGTCTATGTGTTCCAATTACTACTTCTATATTTCCCAATTTCAATTTTTTTACTATTTCGTTTTGTTCTTTTTTTGTCCTAAATCTATTTAGTAATTCTACTTTTACTCCGAATTTATCCATTCTTTCTTTAAAGCCTTCATACTGCTGGTTTGCAAGTATCGTTGTTGGAACAAGATATGCTACTTGTTTTCCACTCATACATGCTTTAAATGCTGCTCTGATTGCAACTTCTGTTTTACCATATCCAACATCTCCACAAAGTAGTCTATCCATTGGCTTTGCTTTTTCCATATCTTGTTTTACTTCTTCGATGCATCTTAACTGATCATCTGTCTCTTCATATGGAAAAGTATCTTCAAATTCTTTTTGCCATGGAGTATCTTTTTCAAATGCAAATCCTTGCACCTTTTGTCTTGTTGCATATAGTTCTATTAAGTTTCTTGCAACTTCTCTTAAATTAGATTTTACTTTATTTTTTGTGTTTTCCCATTCTTTAGAGTTTAGTTTATTTAGTTTTGGTGCCTTTTCTCCTCCACCTATATATTTTCTAATATTATCTAATGAGTCTGTTGGAATATATAGAGTATCTTCTCCTCTATATTTTATCTTTATATAGTCTTTTGTTATTCCACATGTTTTTATTGTATTTACACCTATATATTGTCCTATTCCTACTGTCTTGTGTACAACAAAGTCTCCTATTTTTAAATCTGCATATGATACCCTTTCTCCTTCTTTAAAGTCTTTTGATACTCTTTTTCTAGGTATATATGGCTTTTTTTCTTTTTCTTGTTTTGTTTCATTTGCAAATATTTCTTCTATTTTTTGTATTTCTTTGTATTCTAATACTATTACATCTTCTTTTTTTGAAATAATATCTTGCGTTTCTAAATTAACTTTTTTATCTTCTTCTATTTTACTAAATATGTTGTTTATATCATACATATTTTCTAAGACATATGGTACTTTTTTACTTCTGTCTATTAGATCTTGTATTGCTAATTTATTGTCATTTATAATATTATTTGCTCTTAGTTCTATTTTATTTTCTTCATCTAATATAATTTTTGTTTCTTTCGGAAAGTATTCAAGCAAGCTTCCTTTTGGTTCTTCTTCTACTTCTTCTGATAGTGGATATATTTTTATTTGATTTACATTTTCTATTGATCTCTGACTTGAGATATCAAAGTATCTTATTTGATCTACTTCATCTCCAAAAAATTCTATTCTAATTCCTTTTTTACTATCTATTGCAACATCTAATATGTCTCCTCTTACACTGAAAGTGCCTTTTCCTTCTACTAAGTCATATCTCTTATATCCTAAGTTAACTAATTTTTCTTTGATTTCTTCTATGTTATATTCATTTGCAACCATTAGTTTTAATATTGAAGCTGACATTTTCTTTTTTGATATTATTGGTTGCATTAATGTTTCTATACTTACAATTACTATTTCCGTTTCATTATTATATAGCTTTATTAACGCATTCATTCTGGAATACAAGATATCCATGTTTTGTGCATCATATTCATATGTTACTATATCTTTCCTTGGTATATACATTGCATTTTGATTTATACTCTTTATATTTTTGTGTAGTTTTTGTGCTTGTAGTTCATTATATGTAACAACAAGTATTGTTTCCTTTGTTTTCTCTTTTATTAGCCCCGCTATACAGGCTTTTGATACGTCAGTTAAGCCCAATATTGTTATTGGACTTATTTTTTCTTTTTCAAAACATTTTTTTATGCTTTCTAAGTTTAATAGTTTTTCTGCTAGTTCTTTCACTATCAAGTTACTCCTTTTTTATTGTATATATTATATAATATTTTTTATGATTTTAAAATATGTTTTTTAAAATTTCTATTTGAATATAACGTTTTAGCCACCTAGTCTTATATGAGACCAGGTGGCTGAGGTTTATGGTAGCTTATTTAGTTATTTTTTTGCCATTGAGTAAGGACTTGTTGATGTTCCATCTCCTGTAATTCCGATATTGACTTTCGAAAGGTCTACTTCAACCATGGGGCGGGTTGCATATTCATTCTGTGTTCTTGTATCATCTGACATTCCCCATAGTGGAGCTGCATCTACATAACCATTTTTAATAATAAATACTCGAAAGTTAGCACTCAAAAGAGTTGATGTTAGTGAAAAGTATAAAAAGCATCTCGAACCAACCCAATAACCAGAATTACTATCAACTCCACTAATAGAATCTGCTGTCATATTTGTTAACATAGCATAATATATTGATTGAGTAACCTTACTATTCAAACCATATTTATAATATGTATATGTACCTGTAAATCTTGTTGTCATAAATCCATTATGCAATTCTGTTTGTGCACTTCTATCCAGCTTACCTTCTATCTCACGATAATATATGCTTGGACCATATGGATCATTTGGTGTATATAATCCTCCATAATTTGAATTTACTGCCTTCCTCTGTACATCTGTTGTCATATTTGTTACTTTATCTATATCTTCTTGATTTATACTCCTTACTTTTATTGATCCACTTCCATATGTACTGTTATTTCCAAATGCTGTGCTACATGCATCATTTAATAATTTTACTGCGTTATTGTACCCATTTTCTCCTTTCAAAGTTATATTTCCTGCCAATGTTTCCGATATTAGTAACAACTTTCCATTTTCTACTCCCCATATTCTCCACCTCATACTATTATTCGCCAGGAATGTTTGATTTGAGCTAGTTCCTGAATATGCTCCTCGTATACTATAATTGCTTCCTGCTGGTACATAATTTACATATTTTCCTACATATTCTGTTTTGCCTAATTCCTCTGGTGGTTTTCCCGCTATTACTGTTGCTTGTGTTACTGTTCCTGATGTCTTTGTTCTCCCTGCATTATCTGTAACGGCAACTCTTAAATAATACGTCGTTCCTGATGTTAATCCACTAAATGTATATGTATCACTTGTTTGTGCTGTTGACTCTTTTGCTATACTTGCAAAATTCACATCTGTACTTGCTTGGAACTTGTATGCTAAAATTCCTGATGTGCTATCAACTGCCGTTG
>CANPCK010000007.1 GCA_947572545.1 uncultured Clostridium sp.
ATTGCACTGCCCAAGGTAAATTAACCTTGTTGAATAGTCAAAATCTGCGATTTTTCCTATTCAATAAGAAAATTGGACGTTAGTGAAATCAAAGATTTTGACGTCCACATGTACAAAATCGCTTCGCGATTATTGCACTGCCCAAGGTAAATTAACCTTGTTGAATAGTCAAAATCTGCGATTTTTCCTATTCAATAAGAAAATTGGACGTTAGTGAAATCAAAGATTTTGACGTCCACATGTACAAAATCGCTTCGCGATTATTGCACTACCCAAGGTAAATTAACCTTGTTGAATAGTCAAAATCTGTGATTTTTCCTATTCAATAAAAAATGCACCTAACATGTGTAAAAAACATTTTAGGCACATTTTATAATTATCTATATTTATTAATTCACATACTCATTCAAAGGCTTTATCTTATAATTTAGTTCTCCAAATTCATTTGTTGTTAAATACCCTGCTTTTGCATTTATTATATCTGGTATTCTATTCACTACTGTTGCACATGTTAATTCCACTGTTGCTGGTCTTTCTACTATTATTGTTGTGTTTGGCTCTCCTTCTACTGTCCATTCATTTTTATCATAGTCTTCTTTAGAATATACTTTTCCTATACATTCACTTTCAATAACTATTCCTTCTTTTGTATTTGTTGTAACAACTGCGCTCATTCCTGTTGCATCTCCTGCTTTTACTGTTGTTCCTAATGTTGAAGATACAATATCTTCTTTATATGTCTGTGGTACACATTTTTGTGTTTGTGATGTGACTGTTAATCCAAGTTTTGCACATAACCACCCATTTACATTCCACATATATGAAGGTAAATATTCTCCTGAATTTATAATTTTCTGTCTTTCCTCATCACTTATTTTATCTACTGATGCTATTTCTTTGTCAAATGTCTCTAGATCTAGTCCTGCCCCATGTGCTTTTGCAAGTGCTATACCATAATCTTCTACATTATAACTAGAACTTCCCTTTATTTTTTTTATTGTCTGTGTTGATCCTGCAATGCTTGATATTAATTGTCCCCAATATATATCTTGATATCCACTTCCTGTTATTGTACATCCATTTTGTTTTGCTAAGTCATCAATTTCTTTTGTAAGATTTGGATTAGAGTTCCAAGGAAAAAATGCTTCTTCGCATGTTGATATAGCATTTACTCCCAATTTAGCACATAGTAAAAATGCATCTTTTATGTCGCTTAATAAACTCATTGTTGTAACTATTGCAACATCTGGTTTTACATTTTTGATCATTTCTTCTGCACTTTCTAGAGCAGTTACTTTTACTCCTTTTTCTTCACATCCCATTATATCTCCTATATCTTTTCCTATAACCTCTGGGTTTATATCTATTGCACCTACTATTTCTCCTCCTTTTTCATATACATATCACATTGTATATACTGCCATTTTACCTGTACCAAATTGTACAACTTTTACTGGTCTTTCCATATAATTTTCCTCCTTTGTTTTTTGATTTTATATAAAGATTATATACCAACAAAATAAATTTATACAATAGTAAATCTTAAAAAAGTCAAAAAAAATGGGTCAGCATAAATGCTGACCGCTCGCCTATAGCCACCCCTTGACATAGTGACCAACTGAAAAAACAGTTATCACATCCGATACACCTTTATGTGCATGGACGGTTTTACATAGGCTTTTTTGCTAACTTCACACACCAAACGTGGCGGACTATCCATTGGCTTTTCTTTCTTGCTGTCCTCAATAACCTCCCGCTTGATGTATTTTGCTGCATTATCGCCTTCCACAGATCCGAACTCACCATCCAACAGACCTCTCAGCAAATTGACAAGTCCATTTGTAGCCTCTTCTCCTTTCAGGCAAACATATGACGTAAGCACGCTTACGGGTTTTTCTTCTCTTTCTACACCTCCTAAAGGCTGTCCATTATTGGTGATTTCGCATTCAATGTAGTAAACCCATTCTCTTTCCATATGCTTTTCCTCCTTATGATGTCTCCTATATGTTTTTGCTAGTCAAGGTAATGCATGGTCTTAAAATATATTATATCACAATTTACATAATACTGCAATATATGCTAATATTTAAGCATCTCTTCTTGTATTATAACTTTATATACACTTTCTCTTTTTTATAGAATATATATATAATTATTCCTGCGATTGCAAATGTTATACCATATGTAAGTACTATTACAATCCAATTTCCAGCAACTATATTACTTCCTGCAATAGTTGAAGATATAATTGATGGAAATCTTGCAAATGTCGAAATTAGCAAAAATCTTACTGGTTTTATTGGTAATAACCCACTTATATATACAATTAAATCTTTAGGAGTTCCTGGTATAAAAAATAGTATAAAAAGTATTGTGTCTATCTTTTTTGGGTTGGAAAATAATTTATTGTTTTCTAATTTATCTATTTTTTCTTTCGATATAAAACTATATATAAAGCTTCTTCCAAATTTTCTTACTGCAAAAAATATTATAAAACTACTTAAGAATGCTCCTAAAAATATTACTATAAGTCCACCTATTGCTCCATAAGACATTCCCGCAAGAACTTCTACTGGTTCACCTGGAAGTATTGGTATAAATATTTGTACAACCATTAATCCTATAATAATAAATATTCCTTCAAATCCTAGGCTCTCTATATTCTTTTTAAAATCTATTCTGCCTTGCTCTGTAGATATTCCTTTAAATATTGGTAACAACTTTATAGCAAGAACTACCATTATTAATATAAATAGTATTAACATTATCAATTTAAAAATTTTTACCTTTTTACTTTGCATTTTCTTTCTCCATTTTATTTATAATTGATTTCTAATATTTTATCTATTGATACATCTTTTGTGTGTTCCACTTTTTCCCATTTATGTTGTTTTCTTTGACTTATACAAGCTATTACATTAATTGGTATCCAAGATAATACAAATATTGGCAATGTTAAAATTCCTTTTATATATGGCAATATCTTCTTTTTTTCTAGTTTAATTGCTGCAATTGATAGCGATATACTTATTAAATATCCTACTCCAATAGTTACCAATTTTCCTATATAATTCATATACATTCCATCTAAAAGTCCTATTCCAAAATGTAAAATAAATGATGTTAATCCTAAAAATTGTACTACTGGAGATAATAGAAATATTAATATATCTACACTTGTAAAATTATTTTTCTTAAACATTTTCTTTATCAATCTTTTTGTATATAAATTCAAGCATTGTATAGTTCCAATAGACCATCTCTTTCTTTGTTTCCAAGATTCTTCAAAAGTTGTTGGTTGTTCATCATATGTTATTGCATCTTGGACAAATGCTATTTTTTCATTATTTATAGCACATTTTGCAGTAAGCTCTATATCTTCTGTTAATGTCTTTGCATTATATCCTTGTCTTTCTAAAACTTTTTTTGATATCATAAATCCTGTTCCATTAATGAAACTTGATTTATTTAAGTTCATTCTAGCCTTGTTTAAAAATACATTGTGTATTAAATAATGTATTGAGTAGCAACTTGATATCCATGTATCTGATATATTTTTACTATCTCTATATCCTTGTGCTAGTTCATATCCTTCGTCAAAACAATCATTCATTTTTGTTATAAATTCGGGGTGTACTATATTATCTGCATCAAATATAATATATGCTTCATAGTCTTTTTCATTTAATTCATTAAATACAATTCTTAAAGCATCTCCTTTTGATTTTACTGGTGTATTGCATTCTATAATTTGTACATTATTATTCAAAGAAATTTCTTTTGTTCTGTCTGTGCAATTATTAATAGCTACATATACATCATATAATTCTTTTGGATATTCCTGTTTATTTAAACTTTTTAATAAGTTTCCAACTACTTTTTCTTCATTCCTTGCAGGCACTATTACTGCAAATTTATGCTTTTTATCTGTTTTGCTTATTTTTTTCTTTGATTTTAAAACACACAATCCTGTTATTATATAGAAAATTAAATAAGCAGCTGTCAATATATCCACCATTTTTAATATTTCCTTTACCAATACCATCTCTTAACCCCTATTCTGTTTTTCTTAGATTATATCAAATGATTATTAAGAATCAATATAGATTTTATTAAGACTTTATTAATTTAAAATAAGAGCCTGTACCAACTATATAATCAAAAATTAATTGCCTAATAATACTCATTTTTTAATTATCTCTTTTCATACTCTTTAACAATTTTTTCTGCTCACTATCAATTCTATATGATTCCCTCATTTTTTGCAAAGTTTTATTATAAGTAAATTTATCAAGATTGTTTTTTCCTTGCAAATATTTCATTGCTTTGTCATTAAATTTTATTCCGAATTTCTGCCAAACACCATGCCACTCCCATTTTAACATAATATCCGTCATGTTTTATATTATCTAGTATATCTATTACTTGGTCTATATATTCTTCTATAATATAATAATCTAGTAACATAATTACACCAAATCTTACTTCAAATTCTTTTTTTGAACTAAAGTATGGAGTAATAAATTCGAAAACTTTTGCTAAATCTTTTTCTTTTATTTTTAATGTTGGCACAAATGTGTCTGATATCGCCCAACTATCAATCTTTGATACAAACTTTTTTATGTATTCATACTTTTCTTCTATATCACATTTTGCATAAGCTATTATAAATCCTTGAAGTATTATTTCTTCAAAATACTCATCATCTAAATTATATACTAGTTCTTTCCAGTCTTCTTCTTTAAGCATTGATTTTGCAAGATATCTTAGTTTTGGTATTCTAATTCCTAGCATTTTTTTCTTTGTATCAGGACACAGCTTTGCATTAAATTTTTTATATTCTTCGTCTTTTAATGAATTTAACTCTTCTTTAAAATTTTTCATTTTTTACCCCTATATTTTTCTTTATATTATATTACAAATAATGTTAAATGCAAAGAATTTCTGTAAATTTTAAGAAAAAATACAGAAATGTTAAACCCAAAGGGTCCCCAATAACTGGGGACCCTTTGGGCAAACCTTTGAAATTATTCACGTTCTTCGATGATTTCGATGTCACTCTCCTTTACGCCTTTTTGTGCCAGTCCCAGAAGGACCAAGTCCTTTATCTTCTTCTTCTCAGAAGGAAGCAAAGATTGCGGATACTTGTAGGTTCTAGGCTCACCATCATAAATGTCAATCTGCAGAAGCCAGGTCCACTCTTCGCCGTTTCCAGCTTGTGGCAGGAAATTAAACCCTAAGATGTACAAGTCCTGCTCCTGCAAAAAGTGAACAAGCGATATAGCATTTACCATAGTCCCGAGCTTTGCCCAGTCGCTTCCAATAATAATCTCTTCCAAAGAATTGATTACGTTTTGGGAACGCTGCAAATATTCTCCAAAACCCCCATGAATATGTTCATCATTTCTGGGAGCTTTGGGTGGCAGATTACCATCTCCACGAATTCCGAGTCTCGCATGAGGACATATACACCAGTTCCCTACATCCAGTTGATAGTCCTTTCTTACCCATTTTCTCATGATGTTCATCCTTTCTTTTTTCAACGTTTGGTGTTTAACCATTTATAGGTACTTTTATAGTATATCACGGTTTTTATGTAAAACGCAAGTGAAATAAGGGGACGTACCTAAAATTTCATCTAAATGAAATTTTAGGTACGTCCCCTTATTTCACACTTATACTTCTGTAATATCTACAATATCAAGTTCTTCTTCTGTTTTTGTATCTTCTATTGCATCATATAGTGCATTTGCTGTGTCTAGTGATGTAAAACATGGTATCTTAGATTCTGCAGCTAGTCTTCTTATCTTAAATCCATCACGATTTGATTCTTTTCCTCTTGTTGGTGTATTTATGATAAAGTTAATTTTTCCTAGTTGTAATAGATTTGGTATACTTTCTGCTCCTTCCCATATCTTTTCTACAACGTTTACATCTATTCCATTATTTTTAAGAAGTATTGCTGTTCCTTTTGTTGCATATATTTTAAATCCTTTATGAAATAGCTTTTTAGCAAGTGGTAACATTTCTTCTTTGTCTTTATCTCTAACTGTTATAAGTACATTTCCTGTCTTTGGAATGTTTATTCCTGATGCTATAAATGCTTTGACTATTGCATCTGAGAAATTTTTAGATACTCCTAATACTTCTCCCGTTGATTTCATTTCAGGTCCTAAACTTGTGTCTGCATTTTTTATTTTTTCAAATGAGAATACTGGCATTTTGATTGCTATATATTCACTTTTCTTGTATATTCCTGTTCCATATTCCATGTCTTTTAATTTTTCACCTAATATTACTCTTGTTGCTATATCTATTACTGGAAGGTTTGTAACTTTGCTTATGTATGGTACTGTTCTACTTGAACGTGGATTTACTTCTATAATATATACTTCTCCTTTACATATTATAAATTGTATATTAAGTACTCCTATTACATTTAGCTCTTTTGCAATTTTTTCTGTATATTCTATTATTTTCTTTTGGTGTTCCTCTTCAATATTTTGTGTTGGATATACTGATATACTATCTCCTGAGTGAATTCCTGCTCTTTCTAAATGTTCCATTATTCCTGGTATTAATATATTTTCTCCATCACATATTGCATCTACTTCAAGTTCTTTTCCTAACATATATTTGTCTACAAGTATTGGATGTTCTTGTACAGTTTTATTTATTTCATTAATAAATTCTGCTATTTCTTTATCATCATATGCTATTGCCATTCCCTGTCCACCAAGTACATATGAAGGTCTAACAAGTACTGGATATTCTAGCTTTTTCGCAACTTCTATTGCTTCTTCGACTGTGTATACTGTACTTCCCTTTGGTCTTAAAATTCCACAGTTATTTAATGCTTCATCAAATAGTTCTCTGTCTTCTGCTCTATCCATATCTTCTTCTGCTGTTCCAAGTATTTTAACTCCCATTTCTTTTAATGCTCTTGTTAGCTTAATTGCTGTTTGTCCTCCAAATTGCACTATTGCTCCATAAGGTTTTTCTATTCTTATTATATTTTCTACATCTTCTGGTGTTAAAGGTTCAAAATATAGCTTATCTGCTATATCAAAGTCTGTACTTACTGTCTCTGGATTGTTGTTTACTATTATTGTTTCATATCCTTTTCTTTTTAGTGACCATACCGAATGCACACTACAATAGTCAAATTCTATTCCTTGTCCTATTCTAATTGGTCCTGATCCAAGTACTACTATCTTTTTCTTGTTTGTTTTGTCGATTGCTTCATTTTCATCATCATAACTTGAATAATAGTATGGTGTTTCTGCATCAAATTCTGCTGCACATGTATCTACCATTTTAAATGCTGCAATTATTCCATTTTCTTCTCTTTTATTTTTTATTTCTTCTACTGGTATTTTTGTAAATCTTGATATAACATTGTCTGTATATCCATATTTCTTAGCTTCTTTTAGTAATTCTATAGTCAAGTTATTTGTTTTAAGTTTTTTTTCTATTTTTACAAGATTGTTTATCTTGCTTATAAAGAATGTATCTATTGTTGTTGCTTGATGTATTTGTTCTATACTCATTCCTCTTCTTAAATTTTCTGCAACTACCCACAATGTCTCATTGTTTACATTCTTAAGTTCTGCTCTTATTTGTTCATCTGTATAGCTTGAAAATTTTGGTAATGTTAAACAGTCTACATTTTCTTCTAATGAACGTATTGCTTTCATAATTCCTGCTTCTAAAGTTTCTGATATTGCCATTACTTCTCCAGTTGCTTTCATTTGAGTTCCAAGCTCACGACTTGCTGTTAGGAATTTATTAAATGGCCATTTTGGTATTTTTACTACTACATAATCAAGTACTGGTTCAAAGCAAGCATAGGTCTTTCCTGTTACTGCATTTCTTATTTCGTCTAGTGTATATCCTATTGCAATTTTTGCAGCTACTTTTGCTATTGGATAACCTGTTGCTTTTGATGCTAGTGCTGATGAGCGGCTAACCCTTGGATTTACTTCTATTACTGCATATTCAAAACTGTTTGGATTTAATGCAAATTGTACATTACATCCTCCTTCAATTTTTAGTGCTGATATTATCTTTATTGCTGATGTTCTAAGCATTTGATATTCTCTATCTGCTAATGTTTGTGAAGGTGCAACTACTATACTATCTCCTGTATGTACTCCTACTGGATTTATATTTTCCATATTACATACCGTAATACAGTTACCTTTAGAGTCTCTTATTACTTCATATTCTATTTCTTTCCATCCTGATATACATTTTTCTATTAATACTTGGCATACTCTTGATAGATGCAATCCTTGAGAACTTATTTCTCTTAGTTGTTCCTCTGTATATGCGATTCCTCCTCCTGTTCCTCCGAAGTGTATATGCTGGTCTTACTATAACTGGTAATCCTATTTCTCTTGAAAAGTTTACTGCGTCCTCTACTGTATTTACTACTTTACTTGCAATACATGGCTCATTAATACTTTCCATCATGTCTTTAAATGCTTGTCTGTCTTCTGCATTTTTTATTCCCTCTGGTGATGTTCCAAGTAGTCTTACATTATTTGCTTTTAAAAATCCTTGTTCTTCAAGTTCCATTGCAATATTCAATCCTGTTTGTCCTCCAAGGTTTGGTAATATGCTATCTGGTTTTTCTTTTTCTATTATTTTCTTAATTGTTTTTACTGTTAATGGTTCTATGTATATTTTATCTGCCATATTCTTGTCTGTCATTATTGTTGCTGGATTTGAGTTTACAAGTACTACTTCTAATCCTTCTTTTTTTAATTCTACACATGCTTGTGTTCCTGCATAGTCAAATTCTGCTGCTTGTCCTATAATTATTGGTCCTGACCCTATTACTAATACCTTTTTTATGTTTTTATTTTTTGGCATAATTAATTCTCCTTACCATAAAAACAATTATCAGCACTTTGCATAGTTGCTCTCAGTTGATTTGCATTCAATGTGCTCAAGCACACACCTTATGGAATATCTTCTTCGTCCCCTAGCAACCTACTAATTCTTGTTTTAACTAATATAATTAATAATTTAAACTTGTTCTAAAAATTCGTCAAATATATATGAACAGTCTTCTGGTCCTGGGCATGCTTCTGGATGAAATTGTACTGTAAATATATTTTTATTTTTATATCTTAATCCTTCTACTGTTCCATCATTTAAGTTTATATGTGATACTTCCGCTTTTTCTGTATCTATACTGTCTTCTGTTATATAATATCCATGATTTTGCGAAGTAATATATACTTTATCTGTTTTTAAATCTTTTACAGGATGATTTGGTCCTCTGTGCCCATATTTTAGTTTTGCGGTTTTAGCTCCTGTTGCAAGTCCCATTAATTGATGTCCTAAGCATATTCCTAGTATTGGAATTTCTGTATTATACAATCCTTTTACTGTTTCTATTCCTATTTTGCAATCTTCTGGATCTCCTGGTCCATTTGAAAGTACTATTCCATCTGGATTACATTCAAGTACTGTTTCTTTTGAACTGTCTTGTGGAAATACATATACTGTGCAGTTTCTTTTTACTAGTTCTCTTATTATATTTTCTTTACATCCAAAGTCTAGTAGTGCTATTTTCTTATCTCCTTCTCCTGTTACATAAGGTCTTTTTGAAGATACCATTCCGTACTAGATTTGTTGGACTATAACTTTTGATTTCTTTTATTATTTCTACTTTATTTGTTATATCAGAAGTTATTTTTCCTCTCATTGTTCCATTATTCCTAAGTATCTTTGTTAATTTTCTAGTGTTTATCCCTTTTAACCCTGGTACTTCGTTTTCTATCAGATATTCTTCTAAATCTTTTTCTTTTCTGAAATTGCTTGCAGTTTCTGCAAGTTCATGGATAAATACTGCACTTACCCATACCTTTTTAGATTCCATGTCTTCTGGTATTACTCCATAATTCCCTATTAGTGGATATGTCATTACAACTCCCTGTGATGTATATGAAGGGTCTGTGAATACTTTTAAATATCCTGCCATAGATGTGTTAAATACAACTTCTAGGCAAGTGTCTTTTTCATATCCTATTCTTTCTCCTTCAAAGATTTCTCCATTTTCTAGTACTAAGTATCCTTTCATAATTCGCTCCTTTTATTTTATAGTAGATATCCTTATTTTCGAAAAATATCAAAAATAGCTATCTTTAATATTTCTACAATTTTTTTGCTTTTCTTAATTGATTTTAAGCAAAAATACATTTTAGAATTTCTATTCAATAATAATTGCCAGAAATTCTAGTAATCTGCTTAATTGTTTTGCACAAAAAAACTGTATTTTTTCTTTTTCGACATTATGTTTCCTAAAAAAAGAGGACCAAAAGTCCTCTTTTTATTAACCATTAATTTGCTTTGCAACTTCTTCTGCAAAGTTTTCTTCTTTCTTTTCTAATCCTTCACCTTTTTCAAGTCTTGCAAATTCAATAATTTTTGCATTCTTTGAAGAAAGCAAATCTGAAACTTTAATATTAGGGTCTTTTACGAATGGTTGATCAACCAAACAAATTTCCCCATAGAATTTTCCTATTCTTCCTTGTACCATTTTTTCAGCTATTTCAGCAGGTTTTCCTTCATTCATAGCTTGTGCTTTTAAGATTTCCATTTCTTTTGAAACTCTTTCTTCTGGTACTGAATTTCTATCTAAATATTCTGGACGAGCTGCTGCAATCTGCATACATACATCTTTTGCAACTTCTTCATCTCCACCTTCCATAGAAACAAGTACACCTATTTTTCCGTCTCCATGTATATATTTTTCTACTAGACCATTTGATGTAAATCTAACAAATCTTCTAATTGACATATTTTCACCAATAGTAGCTATTTTGTCTGTTAAAACTTCTGATACTGTTTTGTTAGAATCTTTTATAAATTTTTGAGCTAGTAATTCTTCTATATTTGCTGGATTTTCTTTAACTATTTGACAAGCAATATCATTTGCAAATGTTTTAAATTCTTCGTTTTTAGCAACGAAATCTGTTTCTGCATTAACTTCAACAACTGCACCTATTTTTCTGTCTTCTGAAACATAAGCTACAACCAATCCTTCTGCTGCTATTCTACTTGATTTTTTAGCTGCTTTTGAAATTCCTCTTTCACGTAATAATTCAGCTGCTTTTTCCATATTTCCATCTGTTTCTGTTAATACTTTTTTACATTCCATCATTCCAGCGCCTGTCTTTTCTCTTAACTCTTTAACTTGATTTGCAGTTACCATTATAATCTCTCCTTTGAATTTTCTTATTCTTTAACTTCCTCTGCTTCTGTAGTAACTTCCTCTGTTACTTCTCTGTTCTCAACTTGTTCTCCATTATTTAGCATTTGATCTTCAATTGAAAGAACTTCTCCTTGTTTTCCTTCTATAACAGCATTAGCCATAACTGTTGCTATTAATTTTACTGAACGTATAGCATCATCATTTCCTGGTATTGGGAAATCTATATCTTCTGGGCTACAGTTAGTATCTACTAATCCTACTACTGGAATTCTTAATTTTTTAGCTTCTAATATAGCTGTTCTTTCTTTTTTAGGATCAACTATAAATATAACTCCTGGTAGTCTTTCCATGTTTTTAATTCCACCAAGATTCTTTTCAAGTTTTTCCATTTCTTTTTTTAGTCCTATTACCTCTTTTTTAGGTAGTACTTCAAAAGTACCATCTTCTTGCATCTTTTCTAGTCTTTTTAATCTTTCTACTCTTTTTCTAATTGTTCCAAAGTTTGTAAGCATTCCACCTAACCATCTTTGGTCTACATAGAACATTTCACAAGATATTGCTGCCTCTTTCATACATTCTTGTGCTTGTTTTTTTGTTCCTACAAATAGAACTGAAGATCCATCTTCAACTCTTTCTTTGATGAATGCATAAGCTTCATCAATTTTCTTTGATGTTTTTTGTAAATCAATAATATGGATACCATTTCTAGCTTGATAAATGTATTCTGCCATTCTAGGGTCCCATCTTCTTGTTTGATGTCCGAAATGAACACCAGCTTCAAGTAATTGTTTCATTGCAACTACTGCCATTTTTTATTCCTCCTTTTAGTTTTAACATCCATAAGATTTCAGTCATTTTCAAAGACCTTTTGGCACCTTTTGAAAACTAGTCTTATGTGTCTAATTTATAACTTTTAAGATTATACCATAGATTATATGGAAAAATCAAGCATTTTAGGAATTTTTTTAATAATTTTAGGCTATACTCAAACATTTTCTAAAAAATGTACTTTAGCTATCTATTTAAAAATATAATAAGCATTTCTTTTGACTTATAGTGCATATTATTTAATATCTGTCATACTTTTTAATAAGCTTATTTAATTATGGAGGTCTTATATGAAATTTAATAGATATTTATATAATTTAATATTTGTAATTTTACTAACTTTAATTTTTTCTTTTTCTTTTTTAACTATATCTTTTGCAACTACACCTTATATCTGGTCTAATTCTTCTCTTGAAACATCTACTAATACTGATTCTACTGATTTAAAATTAGAGTCTGGAGGAGCAATCTTGATCGAACAAACTACTGGTACTGTCCTTTATGATCATAATTCTCATGAAAAATTTAGACCCGCAAGTGTGACTAAAGTTATGTCTTTACTTCTAATTATGGAGGCTATTGATAGTGGGCAATTATCTTTAAAAGATAATATTACATGTTCTGACCATGCTGCTTCTATGGGTGGTTCTCAAATATGGTTAGAAAAAAATGAAAGTTTAACTGCTGAGGAAATGCTTAAAGCTATATGTCTTAATTCTGCAAATGATTGTGTTGTTGCTATGGCTGAACATATTGCAGGTTCTGAGGAAGAGTTTGTGCATAGGATGAATAGTAAAGCAAAATCTTTGGGTATGAATGATACTACTTTTAAAAATTGCCATGGTCTTGATGAGGATGATCATCTTACTTCAAGTTATGATATTGCTTTAATGTCCCGTGAGCTTTTAAATAATCACCCTAGTATTACTAATTATACTACTATCTATATGGATAGTCTAAGGGGTGGCGAAACTGGTCTTGTCAATACTAATAAGCTTGTTAGAAATTATCAAGGTTGTACTGGGTTAAAAACTGGATCTACTTCTCTTGCTTTGTTTAATTTGTCTGCTAGCGCAACTCGTAATGATTTGTCACTAATTGCTGTTATAATGCATTCTCCTTCTACTGATATAAGGTTTCAAGAAGCTCAAAAACTTTTAAATTATGGTTTTTCTAATTTTACTAACATAACATTTGGGACTAAAGATGATGTTGTTCGGAAAAGTATTAGTTGAAAAGGGTATCTCTTCTGAAATAGATGCAATTCTAGAACAAGACGCTTCTTTCTTTATAGAAAAGTCTAAATCAAGTCAAGTTACTCAAAATATTTCATTTAATGAAAAGTTAGAAGCTCCAGTTGAAAAAGGTCAAAAGATTGGAGAGGTTACTTATTCAATTGATAATAAAGTTGTTAAGACTGTTAATATTATAGCATCAGATAATGTTAAAAAACTTGATTTTATTAATATGACTCTAAATCTTTGGTATAGTTGGTTTAATGTGTTGAGATAAAAACAAAAAGAAGTTCAAAATTGAACTTCTTTTGTTTTTATACTATATCTCTTTTATTAAAGCTATCAAACATTGAAACTATCATAAGCACTGAACATACTCCAAGTACTGCTAATGAAAACCCTACCGAATTTCCAGATAAAGCTTCTGATGCCATTTGCATTGTACTGTATGATATATTATTTGTAAATATTTGGTCTGCAATTCCTAGATTGTTAAATGGTATGAATTTTACCCAGTCTGCTGATATATAGTAATTAATTAAATTCATTACTATTCCTGCCCCTACATAACAAGCAACACTCACTCCAACAGCTAATGCTGTGTTTCTTGTTAGTACTGAGAACATGAGTGCAAATAACATATATATAAATATATCTATTGTAGATGATAAGTAGAAAAGTATTGTATATACTATATTTGAAAATGAATGTACTTCTCCATTTGAAACATATACATATTCTGTTCCTGCTTCTTTAAAACATATATTTCCTATTACTACACTTAAAAGTGATAGTATTAATGTTAGGGCAATTAATATCAAAGCTGCAGAAAGTATTTTTGATAATAATACTTTCCACCTTTTATTAGGTGTAAATAGTAAAAATTTAATTGTTCCTTTTGATATTTCCGTTGAAATACTAGAACCTGCAATTATTACCATAAGAAGTGCTACAAAAAGCATACTAAATTCTGGTGCCATAGCATCATATAAACCTCTTGCAGAAGATGTAGAATCTAAATTTGGTATATCTTTTTCAAGTCTATACTCTGCAATTTTTATACTATTTTCTAAATTTTCAATTTCATTTAGTTTTAGCATTTTACCAGTATTCTTATTTATACCTGTTCTAAGGGTATCTTTCATTAAATATATATCTTCATATGTGCTTTCTTTCCAACCTAATATATCCTTTGATGGTTCTTTATATATATCATATTTCTTACGTAATTCTAATAGATATATTTTGTCTTCATATTCCTCTTGTGAAATCTCTTTATTATCTAATTTAGTTTTATATTCATTCTTATTTTGTTCCAAATAATATGTATAGTCATCTTTATCAAGTGCAGCTATTCTTTGATCTATTAATTTTTGATTTGCTTCTATTTCTTTTCCTAAATACATTTCATTTTTCGCTGAACTTATTTCATCTAAAATTTCTATTTTCCAATAGTCATTATAATAATATACATTATTTATTTTATACTTTAAAGCTATTTCGCAAATATCAAGTTCTGCTTTTAATTCTGCTACTGTTATTTCATCATATTTACTAGATTCAGAAATAATTCCTTTTAATTCAGTTATTCTTTGTTTTGTAACAGTCTCCCACTCTTGATTTCCTAGCATTTCAGTTGTATAACCTGTTAATGACATAATTAATTTTGCAAATCCTACTGCTCCAAATAAAGCTACAATGGATAAAATTATTAATATCTTAGTTGAAGTTTTTTTCCATGTTTTTATTGTTTCATTTTGTACCAATTTAATTATTTTCATTTTTTTGCCCTCCCTTGTGTTCTGTTGCATCAAAGAAAATATCTTCAAGTGTCTTCTCTTTTTGAATAACACTATATATATCTATATCTTTCTTTGCAAGCAATTTTATAATTTCTGATACTCTATCTTGTTCTATCTTAACTACTAGTTTTTCTTCTTTTATTGATACTTTATAAGTATTTTCTTTTAGTATTTTTTCTGCTTCTTTTAATTGTTTTACACTAATTATTGTTTCATCTGGTTTTTCATCTGATTTTTCTTTTCCTATTTCTTCTATTTTAACTATTTTCCCTTTATCTATTACCGCAACTTTATCACACATAAGTTCCATTTCTGTTAAGATATGTGAAGATACAAATACTGCAACATTATTTTTTCTTGAAATTTCTTTTAATATATCTCTTAGATGTTTGATACCTGCTGGATCTAACCCATTTGTAGGTTCATCTAATATTAATAGTTTAGGTGAATTTAAAAGTGTTAAAGCTAATCCTATTCTTTGTTTCATTCCAAGTGAATATTTTGATACTTTCATTTTTGATGCATTTGTCATTTGTACTAATTCTAATACTTCGTCTATTCTTTCTTCTTTTACATTTCTTAGTCTTGCATAAAGCTTCAAATTATCTCTGCCTGTCATATATCCATACATATCTGGATTTTCAACTATTCCACTTGCATTTTCCATTGCTTTTTCAAATTCTTTTTTTACATCATACCCATTTACCTTAATTTCTCCTTCGTCTATACTAAGAAGTCCTAATATCATCTTTATTGTTGTAGTTTTTCCTGCTCCATTTGGTCCCAAAAATCCATATATCTCTCCTGCTTTTATGTTTAAATTTATACTATCTACAACTTTACTTTTGCCGAAAAATTTACTTAAATTCTTTATTTCTAGTATATTCTCCATAATTCAAATTTCTCCCTTCAAGTTTATTAATAATTACTTATCATTGTTGTATATGCTGCTTTTTCATTTCCACTATAGTATATAAGATCTGCATACACTATTTTCCATTTACCTTCTACTAATTGTAAAGTTATAGTTTCACTTTTATCATTTGATGTTTCTTTTTTTATCTTTTCTTCTCCATTATCTAGATATTTATTTTCTACTTCTGTCTTTGTTTCTAGCGTTACTGTTACTTGGTCATTATCAAAAGCATATTTTCTAATTTTTACTACTTCCTTATTATACTTTGTTACAATTGTTTGGAAATAATTATTTGTATTATCTAAAAAGTTATTTAATGTATCTTTTTGCATACTCACTACTTCTTTGTTTTCTATCATTTTTGTTTTCATTTCTTCTTCGTATCTATTTAGGTGTTCGTTTTCTTTTTTATCCATTTCTTCATTTATTCTTCTAAATTCCTCATTATTTGTTGCAACTTGAATTCTTTGCATTTCCTCTGGAACTACTACATATTTATTTACTATTTCTATATATTCTTTTACTGCACTCTCTATATCAGTCTTTGATGCATTTCTTTTCGTTTCAATAACAAATAGATATATTCCAAGTATTAATAAAACAATTATTGTAAGTATAAGTCCTTTATTAATTTTTTTTAATAAATTCATTTTACTTTCCCTCCTTTTTGGTTTCAATTATATCCCTTATGAATATTTTTGGCAATAAAATTTAATAAATTTTAAGAATTATAAAATAAAGTGGCTTTGCAAATATGCTCTCTTCAAAGAAACTTAACCTTGTTGAATAGTCAAAATCTGCGATTTTTCCTACACAATAAAAAAAGAACCCCACATTAGCCGTAGAGTTTAGAAATTTTATGGACCTGTATATTTACAGGTGGGTGCCTACCTAAATACTTGTGGGTTTCTTACTACGTATTTTGTGCAAGCATACACGCCATATTCAGAGAGTCGGCTCCCGTATCCATTACTTTGTAGGTTCTAAAATTTCTGTCTGATTACGTACCATGTAGGGATTTCTTATTTATATTTATTGTAACATATTTATATTACTTTTTCAAGTAATTTTAGAAGTTTTTATAACCAATATTTTGACAATATTATAGTAAACTTAACTTCGACATTGACACATTATGTAAAATGATGTATAATTATACTATACTCTACTAGCCAGTGGCTAGAATCTATTTTGAATAGGAGTGCAAAATAAATGAAACAGCTTACCAGAGACCTGCTTACCTTTGCCCAAAAAGTTGAGGGCAAGCACACCAGCACCATGTGGGATAACATCCTGCTCTTCAATGGTTTCCTCAACATGCGTTGCTTCCAGCCAATGCGGGAGCTTAAGCCTGGCATGGACGAGCTGAGTGTCGAAATTTCCTTCGACAAGATGGGATTTCCTACCCTCAAGTGCTCTGACATGTTTAACTTAAGCGGCCACTTCATGATGCCCTTCTCTCAGCAGTTTGTGGAGGACATCGCAAATGACCTCTGTCTCTACTATGGTTCTGAGGAACAGATTAAAGTCGAAGCCTTCTTCCCTGAAGACATCGGCAGCGCCGGCTTCCTTTTCCAGACCAAAAAAGAGAATGTTTCCATTTCCAAAAAGGCGGCCAAGGCTCCCGCGAACATCACAGCGGAAAACATCGGTCTATTCATCAGTTTTCTTAAAATGCGCGGCTTCCAGAAGATTCTGGAGCTTGAGCCAGTCATGAATGAGCTGTGTGTCGAGATCTCCTTCAATGAGTGGGGAGTTCCTACACTCAACTGTTCTAACATGCTTACCTTAACCGGCCACTTCATGATGCCCTTCTCTCAGCAGTTTGTGGAGGACATCGCAAACGCCCTCCGTAATATCCAGAACACAGAAGAAGACATTGGCATCAAGGTCTATTTCCCTGGTGATAACGGTGACAACGCTGGCTATCAGTTCTGGACTTACACAGACAGAGGTTAGAACAAATAAGCATGGCACGGCAAGCTAAAACAACATAGCAAATCTCCAAAGTCCCCCTCGCATTCATATGCGGGAGGGACTTACATTTATAATTTTTCTTTTTATACTTGTGTCTGTGTTGAAACTATATTATTTCCTGTTGGAATTGCTGTATTTGTATTATCTATAGTATTTGATGTATCTACTGTATTTGTTGAATTTGTATCTACAACATTTGTACTTGTTTCTAATGTGTTTGTTACTTCATTATTTACTTCATTTGTTGTAATTTGATTTTGTACTTCGTTTGTATTTTGGTTAGAGTTTCCCTGATCATTGTCCTGTTTATTAGAGTCTAAAGTATTTTCTGTTTCGTCTTCATATCCTAATTGTTTTTTCATAACATCTATATAGTCTATTGCATTATAATCTTTTCCATTGTGCAAAATATAGTAAGATGTTTTTCCAGCACTTGTTGCAGAATATATCTTCTCAAATCTTAATGGTATTAATTCATTTCCTTTTACATCTACTCCTCCATATAATTCATTGCTTCCCACTACTATTGTTCCTGTATCTCCTATTGTTAAAGCATTTCCATTTACTTTGTCTGAGCTATTTCCTGAAATAAATCCAACATTATCATATTCATTTTGATTTACTCTATTTCCTTTAACATCAAATATTCTCCACTTGCCATTAATTTTTGCAGGTATCATTGTATTATATAATATATATTGATTTTTTATATTATCATTAGGGAATTTAGAAACGTCTATTCCTATTTGATCATATTCAATATATATAATAGTTCTTTCAGATGAATCTATAACTCCATATTTTTTATTACTGTTTACTAAATATAACCCTAAATTACTATCCATTACTTTTATTTCGTCATAAGCTACTGTAATTTTTGCCTTTCCATCACTATACGCTATTCCTACTTTATCACTAGAGTTAGTTATAATAAATTCGCCAGTACTTTCAACAAATTCTATCTTATTATATCTAGGACTTAATATTTCATTTCCTTGTATATCTATTACTCCAAACTTTTCTGTATTTTCTTTTGATGCAACTATTAATCCATATATTAAAGCTTTTTGGTTATTAAAGTCAGAACTTATTTTAGCATATCCATATTCTGCAATATTAGTCTCATAATATTTAACTAAATTTGGAAGTGTATTTATTGTTATTTGATTTTTCTCTTTGTTGTATGTCATTAATACATTAAATCCTAAAATAAATCCTTGATCTATAACATACATTTTATCATTAACTAATGTTACTGGTTCTTTTATTATTACATTTTCATAATCATCATTTGTATTTGGTTCAACTTTACTTAGTGTTGTTGAGTTTAGATAAAAAGATGTTGTTTCTGTTCCATCTATTGCTTCTACATACATTTTATTTTTATCTTCAATATCTACCTTATATTCTCCGTTATGTGCTTCATATCCAACATATGGTGCAATATCTTTTATTGATACATAAATCTTTTCATCTTCTGTAAATATAAATGTGTCTTCTGTAACATTTACAATTTGCCCATCTACTACAACTGATAATTTTTTTCCTCTCATTGATAACATTAAAAATATTATTGCTATAACTGCTATAATTGTTATAGTTATAAGTATCCCTATTATTGTTGCAGTTTTAGCTCCCTTTTTTTCTTTTTGCCTAATAATATCTTTTTCTATTTGCATTATTTTTTCCTCCTTTTAATCTTTGGTATAACCATATTTCTTATAAAATTCATTTTTGAATTCTAATAAATTGTCATTTTCTATTTCTATTCTAACTCTTTCCATTAATTTAGTCAAGAACCTTAAATTATGAATTGATAGTAATCTTACTCCTAATATTTCTCCTGCCTTTATTAAATGTCTTATATATGCTCTTGTATAATTTTTACATGTATAACAATCACATTCTGGATCAAGCGTTCCAAAATCCCTTTCGTAAGTTTGATTTCTTACTACTACCTTTCCCCTTGATGTAAGTGCTGTTCCGATTTCTGGCTATCCTAGTAGGTAATACACAATCACACATGTCTATTCCTGCAATAGCTGCTTCTATTAAGTAATCTGGTGTTCCTACTCCCATCAAATATCTTGGTTTGTCTTCTGGCATTAAAGGAGCTGTATATCTTAACATTTTCAAAAATTCTTCTTTTGGTTCTCCTACACTAATTCCTCCTATTGCATATCCAGGAAAATCCATTCTTATTAAATCCTCTGCACTTTGCTTTCTTAAGTCCTCATAAAATCCTCCTTGGATAATTCCAAATAATCCCTGTTTATCAGGCTTCTTATGTGCTTCTTTGCATCTTATAGCCCACCTTGTTGTTCTTTCCATAGATTGCTTAGTATATTCATAACTTGCTGGATATTCTACACATTCATCAAATGACATTATTATATCTGCTCCAAGTGAGTTTTCTATTTCCATTACTTTTTCTGGTGAGAAGAAGTGTTTACTTCCATCTAAATGTGATTTAAATTCTACTCCTTCTTCTGATATTGTCCTTAAGTCACTTAAACTAAATACTTGAAATCCTCCACAATCTGTAAGAATTGGCTTATCCCATTTCATAAATTCATGAAGTCCACCTGCTTCTTCTACTAATTTATGTCCTGGTCTTAAATATAAATGATATGTATTTGACAATATTATTTGAGCTTTTACTTCTTCTTTTAATTCTTCTGGTGTTAGTGATTTTACTGTTGCTTGTGTTCCAACTGGCATAAATATTGGTGTCTGTATATCTCCATGTGGTGTATGTACTACTCCTCTTCTTGCACCTGAATTTTTGTCTACATGCAATAGTTCATATGTTATTGGATTTTTCATATTATCTCCCTTCTTTTTTCTTTAGTTTGAAAAAAATTAATATATTGCTATGCTGATTATTTTTCAAACTATTTTTCCGCCTCCTAATACTATATCATCTTCATCATAAAATACTACTGATTGTCCTGCTGTTATAGCTCTTTGTGGTTCATCAAATATTACTTCTAAATTACTATCTTGTTTTTTTACTTTTGCTTTTGCTATTTTGGCTCTATATCTAATTTTAGCATATATTTCTTCTGGCCATTTTTCAAAATCTATTAAGAAATTTACTTTGTTTGTATATAATCTATTTTGATATAATTCTTTTTCTGTTCCTACTATTAGTTCATTTTTTGTTTTATTTAATTTTATAACATATAGTGGCTCTTTATAAGAAATTCCAAGTCCTTTTCTTTGTCCTATTGTATAATATATAAGCCCTTTATGTTCTCCTATGGTTAGTCCATTAGTAAGTACTATATTTCCTCTTTTTATTCTATTTGTAATCTTTTTTTCTAAAAAACTTCCATAGTCATTATCTTGTATGAAACATATTTCTTGGCTATCAGATTTTTCTGCGACTTTTATTTTATTATCTTTTGCTATATCCCTTATTTCTTTTGTATTATATTCTGAAAGAGGAAATAATACTTTAGGTAGTATTTCTTTGGATATCCCACATAAAAAATATGTCTGATCTTTTTTGTCTGCATTTGATTTCTTTAATACATATTCTCCATATTTTTGGCTATATTCTACTTTTGCATAATGACCTGTTGCAATATAGTCACACCCAAGCTCTTTTGCTTTATTATATAATATTTCAAATTTTATATATTTATTACATTCTATACATGGATTAGGAGTTTTGCATTCTTCATAACATTTTACGAAAGGATCTACAACTTGTTCTTTAAATTCTTTACTAAAATCCAAAGTATAGTGTGTTATCCCTAATTCATTGCATACCTTTTTTGCATCCTTGTCATCTAAACTATTTCCGTTCTTGATTTTCCCATAGTTTAAATGTTATACCAACTACTTCATATCCTCTTTTTTGAAGTAATACTGCTGATGTAGAACTGTCTACTCCTCCACTCATACCTAATAGTACTCTTTTTTTCAATGTTTTCTCCTATATACTAAAAGCGCTAGGAACCTAAGTAGTGCCTAGTGCTTTTATATTATAATTTTATTCTGCATCTTCTGGGTAAACGCTTACCTTCTTTTTGTCTTTTCCTAATCTTTCAAATTTAACAATACCATTAACTAGTGCATAAAGTGTATCATCACTACCAATACCAACATTAGTTCCTGGATGTATTTTTGTTCCTCTTTGTCTCATTAAAATATTTCCTGCTAGAACAAATTGACCATCGGCTCTTTTTACCCCAAGGCGTTTAGATTCACTATCTCTACCGTTCTTAACACTACCTTGACCTTTTTTATGTGCCATTTGTCATTTCTCCTTTCTAAAGTTTTATATATTTCTAGAAATTAAGCTTCTTTTTTTGTAGCTGTTTTTTTCTCTGTATTTTTACTTTCTGTCTCTTTTTTATCAGCTGCTAACTTTATAGATGTAATTTCTACTTTTGTGTATGGTTGTCTATGTCCTTGTTTTCTTTTGTAATTCTTTTTTGCTTTGTATTTGAAAACAATGATTTTTTTAGCTTTACCATGAGCAATCACTTTACCTTCTACTTTAGCACCTTTAATGTAAGGAGTTCCAACTTCTACTTTACCTTCATTTGATACAAGAATTACTTTATCAAATTTAACTTTTTTTCCTGCTTCATCATCTAATTTTTCGAAGAATACTACATCTCCTTCTGATACTTTGTATTGCTTTCCACAAGTTTCTATTATTGCGTACATTATGAAAGCACCTCCCTTTTTCGTATACTCGCTAACCTTAAAATGTAGGTACCTAAACTTAATTAGGTTTTATGTACCTTGACTTATGCGGTTACAGATTTATATTTTAGCATAATTTTCTTGTCTTGTCAATTTTTTAGAAAAATTTTCATAAAAAAATAAATAAAAAATATAATTAACTAATTAATATTATATTTTTTCTCATCTTGGTATCTAATATCATTTAGTATTTCAATTTTAAATGTTTCTGTTTCATCATCAAACTTCACAATATTTATACTCCCATTATGTTGGCTATATTCTTTTCTTCTCACATTAAAACTTTCTCCGAGTGATTTTCCTCAAAAATGCTTCTATGGCAACCCCATGTGATGCTATTATTACTGTTTTCCCTACATTTTCTAGTGCTATATTTAAAATCTCTTTATACATTCTATTTTCTACTTGTTCTGTTGTTTCTTGCCCTTCTATACCCATTATTTCATTTGTTTTATCTTGTCCTTCTTTTATTGAAGAATTTACTTTGTTTACTTCTTCCCATTTCCAACCGTCATATATTCCAAAATACATTTCACATAAATTTTCTCTTCTTTGTACTTTTATTTTTTTATATTCTGCTATTTTTCTAATTGTTTCAAAAGTTCTATCTGATGTGCTTGCATAAACTGCATCAATCCAACTATCTTTTAAATATTCTGTAAGCATTTCTACCGTTTTTGTTCCTTTTTCTGTTAAGTTGTAATCTTCTCTTCCTGTTAATCTTTTTTCTATATTTCCTATTGTTTCAACATGCCTAATTAATACAATTTTAGTTTGCATTTTTTCTTTCTCCTTCATCTTCTTTCACAAATTTGTAGTTTCTTTTAGGTAAAACTGGAGATTTTTTATTGTTTTTTATTGCATCTAATATAATGTCTATCTTTTGTGGAATGCTATTAGTCTCATTTTTTATAAAACTCATTACATATAATCTCATAATATGTTCCATTATTTTATACATATCTGTACATCTTCTTAGTGAAGGTGTAGACATTATACTTCCTTCTCTATCTCTGTAATAGTTATAAAAAGGAAATTCACCATATGTAATCTTGGTAGCCAAAATAGTAGCTTTCATTGAATATAGCATGTCCTCATAATATGTATCTGTTAAAAAAGTTATATCGTTCTTTATTAAGAATTCTCTCCTAAAGCATTTACTTGAGACTGCAAAGTGCATGTCGCAAGCAAGTCTAGCTTCTTTTGTTGAATTTTCTTTATTTGGCAGATATAACCTATTACTTCCACCAATATATTGCACTCCCATATAAACAATGTCTGGTGATTGTTTATCAATAACTTGTTCCACCTTAGTTAATGTTTTTTCATCATATATAGTATCATCACAATCTAAATATAATACATATTCCCCTGAAGCTTTTTTGACTCCTCTATTTCTAGATGCTCCTAATCCTACGTTTTTTGAATTATTAATAACTAAAACATTTTTATGTTTTGATTGAATTAATTTGATTTTTTTGTATGTTCTGTCTGTTGATCCATCATTTACAATAATCATCTCATAATTTTTAAAATCTTGTCTATCTATACTTTCAACTGCTCTTTCTATGTAATCCTCTACATTATATGCGCATATAACTATACTAAATTTGACGTTTTTTCTCATTTTTCTCACCTTTATATTTTTATGGTAATTTTATTTTTATAAGCAATATACTTATGTTTTCTTTATATATACATTAGTTATTATAGCACCCTTGTTTTTTTTTTTCAAGTTTTTCATTTTTTATTAAGAATTGTATTGAATTTATTTACTTTTTGATATATTATATTTATATATTTTACTAAGGAGGAAGTGCTATGGCAGATAAAAATGAAAAAAAAGGAAAAAATATAAAGGATGAAAAATTAGCTGTGAAAAAAATAAATAAATCTACTACAAAAAAGACTTCTACTAACACAAAAAATGTTACAACAAAAAAAACTGAAACTAAAAAAAATACTTCAAAGGCTAAAACTGAGAAATCTACTTCCAAAAAAGTAGCTACTTCTAAAAAAGAAATATCAAAAAAGACCTCTGCCGCTAAAAAAAAGACTTCTTCTCATACAAAATCAACTATTAAATCTACTGCAAAGCAAATGCTTGCAGAATATTATGATTTACCATATAGATATAATGAAACTACTGTAAAAATACTTGCGCAAACCCCAACTACTCTATTTGTCTATTGGGATATTTCAGATATTGATCGAAAATCTTTACTAGATATACATGGTGAAAATATGTTTTATGAGACAAAACCTATTCTTATTGTTCATAATACCACAAAAAACTATTCTTTCGAAGTGGAAATTAATGATTTTGCTAATAGTTGGTATATAAGAACTCAAGAACCAGATTGTAATTATATAATAGAACTCGGTAGAAAACCTATTAATAATCCTAATGAATATATTTATATACGTTCTTCAAACAATATTATGTCTCCAAATAATCATATTCTATTTGAGCAAGCAAATTTAGGCAATGTATTATTTAGAAATGTTAAGACTAATGTCCTTTCTTCTAAAGATTTTGGAAGTTTAAGATTTATAAATGATATAGATAAATTATATGGCAATGTATATGATGTATATAGTAGATTATACAAGGATGAAACATTGAATGAACTAATAATGCCATCTTCTGGTGAGTTCATAAACAAATAGAAAGAGGAATTACAAATGATTAATAATCCAAAAGGTTACGTAAGCTTTGTCTTGCATGCACATTTACCTTTTGTGCACCACCCAGAGAGTGAAAATTATTTAGAAGAGGAATGGCTTTTTGAAGCTATTTCTGAAACATATATACCTTTACTTACTAATTTTAAAAAGTTAGAGGAGGAAAAAGTTGATTTTAGAATTACCATGTCACTTACTCCCCCTCTTCTTTCTATGTTAGCTAATAAATTATTACAAAAAAGATATATTAAATATCTAGAAAAGCATATAGAATTATGTAAAAAGGAAATAGTTAGAACTAAAGATAATTATAAAATAAATACTCTCTCTCTCTACTATTTAGATAGATATTCTTCTGATTTACATATTTTCAAAGATGAATATAAATGTAATATTATTGAAGGATTTAAGCATTTTCAAGATATTGGTGTTTTAGAAATTATTACTTGTGGTGCAACACATGGATATTTTCCTATTTTATATCTTAATGAGAAAACTGTACGTGCACAAATTGCAGTTGGTGTTCAAACTTATGAAAAATATTTAGGTAAAAAGCCTCGTGGAATATGGCTTCCTGAATGCGGATATGTCCCAGAAGCTGATAAATACTTAAAAGAATTTGGTATAGAATATATTATAACTGAATCTCATGGAATCTTGTATGCTAATCCAACTCCTGTTTATGGTACTTTTGCTCCTATTGTTTCTCCAACAGGTATCACTGCTTTTGGTAGAGATATAGAAGCTTCAAAACAGGTTTGGAGTTCTATTTGTGGTTATCCTGGAGATTTCAATTATCGTGAATTTTACAGAGATATTGGCTATGATGCTGATTATGACTATATTAAACCCTATATTACTTATGATGGTGTTAGAGTTAATACTGGTATTAAGTATCATAGAATTACTGGTTCAACAGAAAATAAGGATGTCTATGATTTACAATGGGCAATGGATTCTGCCCAAAAACAGGCTGGTCACTTTTTTGATTCTAGACAATCACAGATCACTAATTTATCAAAATATATGCAGTCTCCCCCTATTGTTCTTTGCCCTTATGATGCAGAATTATTTGGTCATTGGTGGTATGAAGGTCCTTATTGGTTATATATTTTATTTAAAAAAATTTATTATGATAAATCTGATTTTAAGTTAATAACTCCTGGAGAATATATTGATAAATTTCCTGAAATTCAACAATCTACTCCTTGTCGTTCAAGTTGGGGTGCAAATGGATATAGTGAGGTTTGGCTAAATGAATTAAATGATTATACTATCAGACATATGCATCGCTTAGGTGATAAAATGGTTGAACTAGCAAATGAATTTTCAAATGAAACAGATGATATTAAAATTCAAGCTTTAAATCAATGTGCAAGAGAATTATTACTTTTACAAAGCAGTGATTGGAGTTTTATAATTACAAATGGTACTATGGTCGATTATGCAAAAAGAAGAATTAAAGATCATGTTGGCAGATTTACTAAACTTTATAAACAAATTAAAGAAAATAATATTGATTTAGAATTCTTAAAAGATATTCAAGAGAAAGACCCTATTTTTCCTGATATTGATTATAAAATATATATGTAATTTAATACAAGTTGCCAAAAATACCCTTTTTGAATAAGATAATGTATATCTAAATTTGTTTTAGCAAATAATATACATGTACCTATTTGAAAGGGGTCTTTTTTTATGAAATCACTATGCATTAAAAGTAATAATACTGATATAATTATATATTTGCTAGATAAATTTCAATCTCTCAATCTAGACTCTATTCATGTGTCTAATAATAAATTCAAATTATATGAGAATGTAATAGTTCATTATAAAGCAGATAACTTAGATGCTTTTTATGATAATGTTACTTCTATTCTAACTGATACTATAATTTGTTTTTTTGAAGAAAAATTGCTTAAAAGAATCTTAGAATATAATTATTTTTATTTTACTCCTTCTGAAAAAAGGCAAATATTAAATTTAGCTATCAATTTCTTAGAAACTGATACTATTTCTAGAGAAGACAACTTTTTTTCAGTTTATTATTCTGTTTTGGACTATATATCTAATAATCATTCTATTGTACTAGATGGTTTTGTAAACTTTAGACTTCAAAATTATATGAAAGATTTAGATTATATTATTGATATTTCTGTTAATAAGTTTTTAATAGAAAAAGAGTACAATGAATTTATAAATATTTTAAAATTATATGTGTCTCTTAATCCTTTTAATAGTCCTTTAATTCATGTGGTCTACCATAATGGAGAAAGTACATTACTTGATATTGATAAAAATATTATTTCAACTGAAGATAATGCTTTTCAGGCTAAATATTTATCTGATATAACTTTTTCCTCAAATGATTATGCTTTAAATACTCTTTTGAATTTAACTCCTAAAAAGTTAGTAATTCATTTGTCTGACAAAAAGGAGGATGAATTTATAAATACATTAAAAAAGATTTTTGAAAATAGATATGAAATATGTTCTGATTGCAATCTTTGTAGTCTATATAAGAAGAACTTAAGTTTAAAGTAACTACTTTAAGTTATAAGAGATAGTAATTATATTTGCTTTCTTATGTCCTCATTTTGGGGATCTATCGAATTTTAATATAATTACTATCTCTTTGTATTTTAATCGTTTTTATTTGGAAGTTCACAAATTCTAATGATATATTTAAGTTTATTAAATTATTATCATTGCATCTCCAAAACTGAAAAATCTAAATTCTTCTTCTACTGCTTTGTTATATGCTTTTAATATAAATTCTCTACCTGCTAATGCAGATACTAACATTAGTAAAGTTGATTTTGGTAAATGAAAATTTGTAATAAGTCCATCTATACACTTAAATTTATATCCTGGATATATGTATATACTTGTGTCTTCTTCACAGACATGTACCATTCCTTTTTCGTCTGATATGCTTTCTAATACTCTACATGAAGTTGTCCCAACTGATATTACTCTTTTACCATTTTTCTTTGTTTCATTTATTTTATCTACATCTTCTTGTTTTATATAAAAGTGCTCTGAGTGCATCTCGTGTTCTTCAACATTTTCTTCTTTAACTGGTCTAAATGTACCTATTCCAACATGTAATGTAACTTTTGCAATTTTGATACCTTTTTCTTGTATTTTTGCTAAAAGCTCATCAGTAAAATGAAGTCCTGCTGTTGGTGCAGCGGCTGACCCTTCATATTTTGCGTATATTGTCTGATACCTGTTTCTTTCTTTTAATTCTTCATGTATATATGGTGGAAGCGGCATAAGCCCTATTTTGTCTAATATCTCGTTAAAGATTCCTTTATAGCTAAATTTTACTTTTCTAGTTCCTCCTGGCATAATATCTAAAATCTCTGCTTCTAATATTTTATTTTCTCCAAAGTATACTTTTGTACCTGGTTTTAGTTTACTTCCTGGTCTTACAATACTTTCCCATACATCTCCTTCTAACTGTTTTAATAATAAAAACTCTACATTTGCTCCCGTTTCTTTTTTTCCATATAGTCTTGCTGGTATTACTTTAGTATTATTTATTACTAGACAATCTCCTTCTTCTAAATAATCTATTATATTAGAAAATATTTTATCACTTAATATTTCTTGCTTTTTTCTATTTACTACCATAAGTCTTGAGTTATCCCTTTTATCTATTGGGGTCTGTGCTATTAATCTTTCTGGTAATTCATAATTAAAATCTTCTACTTTCATGTCTATTCCTCCATAACAAAGTCCTGTTTAGGTTCGTTTTGTACCTTTTCTATTATTTCTTTTATTTCTTTATATCTTTTTACTACTGCCTTTGGACAACTTTTATTTATATATTCTATATTATTTTTCAAAAAAGCTTCTCTGATTTTTGTTGAGGATATTGCATCAAACATCTTCTCTCTTTCAAATATCCTAAAATTTATCCTTCTTTTTATTGTTTGATCAAACCATTTGTATATTATTTCTTGACTGTCTGAAAAGTATATTGTTATTGTCTTTTGTTCTGCAAGTGAAACTATATTATAGTACAAATAGTTTCCCCATTCTATATTAGAGTCTATGTCTGTTTCCATAGACCAATCTGGAAGTGCTGAAACTATTATCCTTTCTATATAGTTTTTTCCAAATCTCTCTTCTAGTGCTTCTTCTAATATTTTTCTTCTCAAATCATATTTAATAGGGTTTCTAATTGTCCCTTCTTTGTTTTTGCTTCCTATTAATATTATTACCTTTTCATTTTCTTCTAGTGCTTTTTCTATTATTCCTAAATGTCCTAAGTGTAATGGTTGCATTCTAGATAAAAATACTCCTATTTTTGTTTTCATTCTCACTTTTTCCTTTTATTATAATATTTTAACAATATCATTATACATTACAAATAATGATAATCCTATTATAAATATAAATCCTGCCATTTGTATTTTTAATGTTGTTTCTTCTTTTAATGGTTTTCTCTTTACCCATTCTATTATATATATCAAAAATTTTCCTCCATCTAATGGTGGAATTGGAATAAGATTTGTGACTCCAAGTGATAATGATATTACAGATAGCAAATACATATATTCTGTTAAATTAGATGTTTGTGACACTATATTTGCAACTCCAACTGGTCCTGCTAAGTCATTTACTGTGGCCTCTCCTGTGAATAACATTTTTATGCTTTCCCCTAATGCTCCTACAAATGGACCTATACTTGCCCATGCTATCTGTATTCCATAATTAATTGCAACTAATATAAAATAAATTAAAATTCCAAATATAATATTTACAATTGCTCCTGCTGAAATAATTGCTAGTTTTTTTAAAATTCCTGCCTCACTAAAGGACCCTTCTTCTCCTGAAGGTTGTTCTTCTCCTTCTAAGCTTACAAATCCACCAAGTGGAATTAATCTTACAGAGTATTTAGTTTCTTTTCTTTGTTTGCTCCAAAGCACTTTTCCAAATCCTATAGAGAACTCATTTACTTTAACTTTACATAGTTTTGCTACAAAGAAATGTCCTCCTTCATGAATGATAACTAAAATCCCTAGTAAAATCAATGTTTTTATTATTGTAAGTACAATTCCTATCATTATCAAATTTCCTCCTTTTATAAAGGATATACAATATATCAAGTTTTTATTACATTTCTTAAAACTTTATATTAACAATAAAAGTGAACATAGTTCACTTTTATTTAATATCTATATATTCATTAGTAAAACATAAGCAACTGGTGCTATAAATAGTAAACTGTCAATTCTATCCATTATTCCTCCGATGTCCTGGGATTAATGTACTATAATCTTTAATATCATTGTATCTTTTTATGCTTGATGCTGCAAAATCCCCTACTTGCCCTATTATGCTTAAAAATAATGATATTAGTATAATATATATGTATGATATATGAGTATATAAATATGTATTACATACAAATGTATATACTAAAGATAACACTACTGCTCCAATAGCCCCAGCTATACATCCTTCTATAGATTTATTTGGACTTATCTTACTAAATTTATGTTTTCTAGTATTTAAAAATTTTCCTGCTAAGTATGCAAATACATCTGTTGCCCATCCACATATTATTACATACCAAATCAATATATTTCCGTTCTTTTGGCTATATATTATTGGCATAAACATTATTAAAACTGGAATATATAATATTCCCAAAACAGTTACTGCTCCATCTACTATGTTTGTTTTCATCCCTGAATTTAGTATATGAAAAAATACTATAAATACTGAAAATATTACTAAGCAAAACATCATTATTATCATATCTGTATCTACATCTATTAATGTTGATTGCATATGAAAAAGTCTAAGTACAGCAATGCTAATTGCTGCTAAATATCCAATCCATTTTATAGGTTTCGCTCTTTTCCCTTTTTCAAATGCTCCAAAATATTCTTGAATTGCAAACAATGCAACTATAGCAAAAAATACATCTATAACATTTTCATTTCCAAATATCATAATTGCAACTATTAATGGAAATCCTAATATTGTTGTTAAAATTCTTTTTATGTCCATAGAAATTACTTACCTCCAAATTTTCTATTTCTTTTTTCATAAGTTTGGATTGCTTCTGCTAAATCTTTTTCTCCAAAATCAGGCCAATATTTATCGACAAAAACAAATTCTGTATAAACTAATTGCCATGGTAAGAAATTACTTAACCTAATTTCCCCACTTGTTCTTATTAAAAGATCTGGATCTGGCTCATCTTTAGTATATAGATAATTAGAAATCAGTTCTTCATTTATATCATTTATATCTATCTTTCCAGTTTTTACATCTTCTGCAATTTCTTTTGTTGCCTTTGTAATTTCGTCTCTTCCTCCATAATTAAAGGCTATGCAAAGTGTTGTTCCTGTATTACTCTTTGTCTTTTCTATTGCTTTATTTATACTTTGCTGAAGTATTTTAGATAAACTTTCTATATGTCCGAAAAATTTTATTCTAACATTCTCTGTATCTGCTGCTTTAGTTAAATCGTCTAAATAGTTTTTCAAAAGTATCATTAGAGTTCCTACTTCTTCTTCACTTCTTTTCCAATTTTCAGTAGAAAATGCATATACAGTAAGATATTCAATTCCTATTTTATTTGCATATCTAGTTAATCTCTTTAGGTTTTCTGCGCCTTCTTTATGCCCAAATTTTGTACTTAGTCC